>JAQVPO010000133.1 GCA_028702015.1 Synergistaceae bacterium
CTTGAGCTCCTGGGCTTCTTTTTTTAGCTTAATGTTTTCTTTTTTCATTTCCTCTATGCTTGCCTCAAGACCGCTTACAGCTGCTTCAAGCCTTTCAAACTGCTCTATCATGTCGCACCTCCTGATATTTTCTTTAACTATTTTACCAGAGCATTACGCTCCGCGGACATCCCCGCCTAATTTCTTTGACATCTTCTTAATCATCTGCCTGGTTATCATTTCTATCTTTTCAGAATTAAGAGTGCCCTCGTCTGAGCATATCCTGATTCGGAAGGAAACTGATTTTTTACCCTCTCCTGCCTGCTGGCCGCGGTATTCATCTATGAAACGGACTTCCCGGACAAGTTCGACCTTTGAAGCTGTCTCATAGATTTCCGCCCAAGTTACCTTCTCGTCAAAAACTACAGAGAGATCAAAGTCAACACATGGATATTCAGGGAGGCGCGTATACCTGTTCTGCCTTGAAGCAAGCGGATGGAGTATCTCAACATCGATCTCAAAAAGCACCGTCATGCTTCTTTTTATCCCTGCCCTGCGGGCTGACTTCAGTGAAATAAGTCCTATGGACCCTATTGGCTTTTCGTCATACATAACATTAAGCCAGAGTTTGTCATCCGCCCACTGCGGCTTGGTCATCTGCTCAAAACCCAGCGCCTCCATATGGACAGCTCTGTGCATGTGCTCCAGCACTCCCTTGGCCTGCCTGAACAAAAGCCTAGGGTCAGTGCCAACGAAGGCTCCGGCAAGATGCCTTGCCATTTCCGGGAGTTTCTCAGCAGGATCATTTATGCTGTGATAGTTTTTGTCAGCAAAAACTTGCGTAAGTTCAAATATACGGAAACTGTCGAAATACCTTAAATTGGTAAATACACCCTTCATCATGCCGGGGATAAGCGAGGAACGAAGCCTGCTCTCTTCCGGTGACGGCGGTGTGCTCAGAGAAAGCATCTCTTTTGTGTCCAAGCATGATGCTTCTATATATTCATCCTCAGTCCACGGGTATGTAAATATTTCCTGCATCCCGCACCTGAAGGCGAGATATTCCCTGATAGAGCGCTCCATTTCAACCGTTCTCTGGTTTATGGGCTTTTCAAGTATCACCGCAGGCGGTATCAAATCAAAATTCTCATATCCCATAAGCCTTGCAACCTCTTCAAGGATATCGTCAGGAAGCGAGATGTCTCCTGTTGACCTCCATGAAGGGGCCGTTACGTGAAGTATCCCCTCTTTAACTGCTGTTTTGAAACCGAGATTATCCAAGATCATGATAACTTCTTCCGCAGTAAGATCCTTGCCCAGCCTCCTCGAAAGGAAGGACAGGGGGACCTCTACCTCCGAGTTTTTCAGAGGGAGAGGATATTCATCGGCAAATCCTGTGATCTCTGACTCCGGAAAATATTCTTTAAACATATTTACCGCTACAGCCAGTGCGCCATCTACACGCTGGGGTTCTATGCTCTTTTCAAAACGCGAGGATGCCTCAGTACGTATATCGAATCTCTGGGCGGTCCGCCTGACACCCATCGCTGTAAAGTTAGCAACCTCCAATATTATCTCTTCAGTATCATCCAATATTGAGTCAAGCTTGCCGCCCATTATCCCTGCAAGCGCAACAGGGCTTTTCTCATCAGCGATCACAAGGTCGGAAACCGTCAGGTCAAGGATCTCTCCGTCCAGCAGTTCAAGCTTTTCATCTTCTCTTGCTGTCCTAATATGGATACTGCCCTTTATGTGGTTTTTATCAAAGCCATGGGTGGGCTGCCCTGTTGCCAGCATCACATAGTTAGTTATGTCGACAGGAAGATTTATCGGTCTCATCCCGACACGCCAGATCATGCTCTTCAGTTCGAAGGGTGAGGGGATGTTTTTGATATTTTTAAATGTGACGGCAGCATAGCGCGGGCATCTGTCTGGAGCTTCTATTACTACAGACAGATCCCCGCTGTATTCGGGAATGGAGGCTTTCTCAAGCGGCATAAGCCTGCAGCCGTAAATGGCAGCAAGTTCACGTGCCATTCCATAGTGTCCCCACAGGTCCGGCCTGTTGGTCAATGATTTGTTGTCTATCTCAAGGATTATGTCATTGAGGCCAAGTGCGTCTGCGGCAGAACTCCCAGGCTCAGCAGCGAATTCTGTAATGTCCATTATCTCAGCTTCACGTGAGACGGGGAAAAGTTCTTCAAGACCTATCTCACCCGAAGAACAGATCATCCCATAGCTCATAACGCCCCTTAGCTTTGCGGGCTTTATCTCTACAGGATCACCCGCTCCATGCCAGCGGACCATCGCACCGGGCTTTCCCACTATTGTAAGCTGGCCCGGAGCAAGGTTGATCCCTCCGCATACGATAGTACTCGGGACCATATCGCCGACATCCACTGTGCATATCCTTAACTTATCCGCATCCGGATGGGGTTCTACAGTGATTATCTTTCCGACCGCAAGCCCGCCCAGACTCTCTGAGAGGTCGGTGACCTCCTCAACTTCAACAGTACACATAGTCAGGTCGTAGGCCAGTTTCTCCATTGTGAGATCTTCCGGGAGATCAACATATTTTTTTATCCAGTTAAGTGAAAGCTTCATCTTCTATATCTCCTATTTGAACTGATTCAGGAAGCGAAGGTCGGCGCTGTGAAAAAGGCGCACGTCATCTACACCGTATCTCATCATTACCAGCCTGTCTAATCCAATATTGATGTAAAATCCTGACCATACTGCCGGGTCCAGACCGGCTGCCCTGAGTACATTGGGATGCGGAGTGCCTCCCGGCATTACCTCTATCCACCCGACATGCTTGCAGACCTTGCATCCCTCTCCTCCGCAGACCAGACAGCGCATATCTATTTCAAACCCCGGTTCGACGAATGGGAAGAAGCCTACCCTCATCCTTACTTCAACATCTGTTCCAAATATCTTGTCGAGGATCGTTTTGACAAGGACTTTGCCTGATGCAAAGGAGAAGTCTTTGTCTACAATAAGCGCCTCGTACTGGAAGAAGGCCCTTTCGTGCCTTGCATCAGTAGTCTCGTTTCTGAAGACCCTTCCCGGATAGACAAAGCGTGCCGGAGCTCCGTGCTTCTGAAGGTAGCGAACGCTTGCTCCCGTTAGGTGGGGTCTGAGGCACAGACGTTTTGCTCCCCTTTCCTCATCATGCCCCTTGAGCCAGTATGTATCCATACTTTCACGAGCAGGATGTTCAGGAGCAAAATTCAGATTGTCAAAAGCATAAAGTTCGCTCGTTATCTCTGGTTCAGAAAAAACTTCAAAACCAAGAGAACGGAATGCATCGTTGAGGTCATAACACATCTGGGTTATCGGGTGAAGACCTCCTGCCGTGAAGTCAGTCCCCGGGAGCGTGATATCCGCAGCACCTTCAAAAGATGAGGTGCTGTTAATGAGCTCTTCATTCCTCTGCTCAATTGCCTGGCTCAGTATATCTTTGACCTCGTTGGCAGCCTGTCCAAGAACTTTTCTCAGTTCCGGAGCAGCCTGTCCTACGCTTTTCAGCACTTCTGTAACCTCGCCCTTGCGCCCCAGAAGGTTGGCCCGTACTGTCTGCAGGTCGTGAGGCAGCGATGTCTCAGATATCTTCTCCATTCCTGCTTTTTTCAGTTTTTCAAGCCGCTCCAGGAGTCCAGATTCAGCTAATTTTTCCATCCCATGCTCCTTTATTTCCTCAAACATCTTCATATTCCCCCAGTATATACAGAAAAACCTGACCAAGCCTCTGCTGTGATCAATTAATTATCGTCAGGGTCGGTTTTTGTTATAAGCTTATCCATATCCTCCCTTTGTCCGAGCACCCAAAGGCCGTCAGTTTCCTTAAAAGCTCTGCCGGGACATGGCGATTCCTGCTTCCCGCCATGTTCGAGCAGTATTACTATAACTTTATAGCGCTGTGAAAATTTCAGTTCTGCCATCGTTTTACCGATCATCTCGGGGATAGGCTTTATCTTGCCGAAATAGAAATTCCCGCCGTCGATCTTGCTAAACTTTGAATACCATGGATATACAAAATTCTCAGCAACTTTATGCCCCATATCCCATTCAGGGAAGACTATTCTGTGGGCACCTACTCTTGCAAGTATTTTAGCATGCAGGGCACTGTTGGCTCTGGCCACGACAAGTGGGATGCCCAGATCTACCAGTATTGATGTGCAGAGGATGCTGTTTTCCAGACTTGCTCCTATCGTTACTATGGCAATGTCTACTTCTTTTGCTCCCACTTTTATCAGGGCGTTCTCATCCGACACATCAAGCTGGGCAGCTACATCTATCTTTTCGGACATCTCAGCTACAGGGCCTGCAAGCTGGTCCACTCCTATGACGCTCTGTCCAAGTTCAACAAGTTTTTCGCTCAAAGCTGTACCAAAACGGCCGAGTCCGACTATAAGAAAACTTTTTTTCTCCTTGCCCATCCCTTTCAACCCCTTCCAGGATGATTATCCTATTGGCATGTTGACCTCTGTAAAATGTATTTTTACCTTCTTCTCCTCTTTGATCAGGGTCGCAAAGAACGATAGT
>JAQVPO010000134.1 GCA_028702015.1 Synergistaceae bacterium
CCAGCAGCGGGATCCATCGTGGAAATGTTTTTTCTGTCTGAGGCATCAAGTTCTCTCCCTTTGTCTCTTTTTCAGAGTAATGAGAGATATTGTACAGAAATTTTGGAATTACACAACAAAAATATAATAAATCACTTTCTGCTTTCCTGCTCTAAAGAACTGGCTTCACCTTTTCCCTGTATCGAAATCGATCCTGTTGTGGTTTAAGTGCTGAATATTAAATAAATATTCTTTCCAAAAACACTTAAGGACCTGAAAAAAGAGCCACAGCGCTTCAAACTTCATACGCTGAACGGCTCTCTGATCACTTACTAAAAAATATTGTCTGTTCGGTGAACTTATTAATATAATCCAGTCATCTGACTACTGCTTAGACAGCATGATGTTGCTTTTGATAAACTCATAAGATTTCTGTATGTCCGGAGATATAGGCCTGTCGTTCTCGTACAGGGCAACTTTTTTGCGAAAAGCTTTCCATGCGATTTCTGTACCCTTGCCAAGCCTTATTCTGCTTTTTCTCATCCGCAGATCAATCGCCTGACATCCATGTATCATTTCCATACCATAAATGTATGCAAGATTGTCTGCCGCTTTTCGTAATTTCTGAACCACAAACGGAGTGTTGTTGGCGTGGTCCTCTATTCCTCCGGCAAGAGACATAAAATCTGCCGAACATGGATTTGAAAGGTGCCTGATCTCGGTATCCATAAGTGAATAAGATTTCTGGAAGGCACCGAAACAGTGAGAATCTCCACCGTCATGGCTCAGGAATCTTGCAAGTCCTGTCAGCACTGGGTTGCACAGCTTCAGCATCCTGTAGCACGACATACGTGAGACGTGGCTCAAAATGATACCGAGCATTTCCAATCCTGTCGCAAGCGAAGTGGTTTCAAAGTTTGATACGGATATCATACGCCTTTCTTCAACAAGAACACAGGGGTTATCGTCAGTGCTATTCATCTGGATATCCATAAACTCAGTGACATAGTCAAGCGCATCGCGAAGCGTACCGTTCACATGAACTGCTCCGCGGAAGCACAGCGGATCCTGGACTGGTTTCTCCGGATCCCTGTCATAAATGCTGCTTCCTTCAATAATTTTTCTGACTTTTTCCGCACTGACCTGCTGCCCTTTAAGCCTCCTCGGAGCTAGTCCTGAAGGCTCAAGGGGAGAGGTGTTTCCGTTGAGCCCTTCCAGTGACACTGAATAGACCATATCGCCAATGTCCGCGAGATCACGGAGTCTTCTTAGAACAAGGGCTCCCTGCCCTGCTGAAAAAGCACTGTTGCTCACTATTGCCAGTCCGTCTTTGGGCCCCAGAACAACCGGCACAAGACCAGTCATTCTGTGAGCCTCCATCGAGGGCATTCTTTCTCCTTTATAAAAAACATCGCCTTCTCCTATCATCGCCAATCCGATATGGGACATTACAGCAATGTCGCCCTCTCCAACTGAGCCTCTTTCAGGAACAGCAGGGTGTATGCCTTTATTTAAAAACTCAGCATAACGTCTTGCCACTGCAGGCTGAATGCCGGTATAACCCTGAAGCAGACAGTTCAGCCTTATAGCCATCATCGCCCTTACCTCCTCCTCAGAGGCATCAGGAGCAATTCCAAGCGAATGTGAATAGATCAGCTTGCGGTTAAAATCTTCAAAGAATTCCTTTGCGATGGTATGGTCTTTGTTCCAGCCTACCCCAGTATTAAAACCGTACACAGGGACATCCTCATCAACAAGGTCATAGACAAGCTGTCTTGAAGCTTCAAGTTTCGCATCCGCCTCAGGGCTTATTTCTACTTCGGCGCCTTCGGCTGCGATAGACCAAACTTTTTCTATGGTCAGGTCATTGCCTGTAAGCAATATCTTCATTTTTAACCTCCATGATCAGAGCTGCGTATGCAGCGTGAAAATCGTTGCATACGCAGCATATATCGCATTTTATATTAACTAAGAGAAGATCCGCAGCTAAGCTATTCCGTAACTTTATCTATAAAGAATACCTTAATGAAAGCAATTACCTGTACGACAAATATAAACAGCACCACAAAGCCTGCTGCCGCTGCCAGGGACTTAACTCCGTCGACCCCCTGGGCTCCTCCGCCATATGCAGCCATTATAATGGCAACTACACCTATAGAAATTCCCCAGAGAGCCTTGATCTTTGCCGGGGGTTCTGTTCCGATCGGAACATCCCTTACGCACATAGAACCAATATTTGTCAGCGTCGCATCAGCGCAGGTAACAAAAGAGGCAAGAATAACAAGTATATTTATTGGTACGACTATAACACCAAGACCAAACGGAAGGTTTTTAAGGAATTCCCAAAGCGCCATTATCGCTCCGCCAGTATTCAGCGCTCCTACAAGATCGGCACCGCCCGTCATCTGCATGTGGATCGCGCTGCCTCCCCAGACTGAGAACCAGATAATGCCAAACACTGATGGCAGGATCCAGTTTACGATCATATATTCCCTTACCGTCCTTCCGTATGAGAGCATTGCAAGGAATATTCCTGTAACCGGAGCATAGCCGACCCAGAAAGCCCAGTCAAAGAGCGTCCATGAGCGAGTAAGTGCCGCTCCTCCTATGTCGATCGGATCCAGCCCCCACAGCCAGAAATTATGCATCCAGGAAGCAAGGCCGGCTGTTCCCATCCTCAATATGAAAAGGGTGGGTCCGGTTATAAGAAGGAGAGCCAGAAGTCCATAGTAGAACCAGGCATTCAGGCTTCCTACTATTTTCAGTCCTTTATCCAGTCCGACATAACTGGAGAACGTAAATGCAAAAATTATTACGGCTCCTATACCGATAAACAGAGGAAGGCTTTCCTGAATGCCATATGCACCTTTAAGCCCGGTTATCACAAGTGTTATGCACATTGTCAAACCTGTCGCCAAACCTATCGTCAGGGCAAGCATGGAAAGAGTGTCAATAACGGCTGATGACAGCGGTTTTGTTACGCTGTCACCAAAGAGAGGCTTCAGCGTTGCGGTAACAGTAAGACTGCCTTTTTTGTGATAGTAAATGTAGGAGACCAATAGTCCACAGAGAGCGTAAATAGCATAAGGAACAAATGTCCAGTTATAAAAACTTCTAGCCATCGCAAAAATAGCAGCCTGGTGTGTTTCCGCCTTTATTCCAAGTTGATCAAGTTCTCCCCAGACGTTGCCGTAATAGATGAGCGGTTCGTTGACTCCCCACGTAACTATACCGGTAGCTATCCCTCCGGTAAGCGTCATGGCAAACCATGTCCAGAAACTATACTTTGGTTTTGCCTCTTTGCCGCCTATTCGCATACTTCCCAGTTTTGAAAAAGTTACTACAGTTACGAGAACAACGCTTGCCATTATAGATATCTGGTAAAGCCACCCGAAACTGTCAAGGGACCAGAAGAAGAAAATGTTGCTGGCCTTTGTAAGGGCCGTCTTGTCTACTATACCGACTATCGCTGCAACAGCAACAACGATAAAGGCCGGAAGGAAAACTTCCCAACGAATTCCTTTCTTGATCTCAGATACAGTTTGTTTCTGTTCATTTTGCATTTCTGTTATCCTCCTTAATAAAGCGAATTTTTAGCATCTATAATATTTTTTAAAATTTTTAGATCATCATTTTCCCTGATCGTCAACAGCTTCCACTATCTTTGCAGGAGTAAGAGGAAGGTCAGTCAATGATGAACATAACGCCCTGTTTACTGCGTTTACAATTGCCGCAGACACCGGAACAGTTGAAATTTCCCCTATGCTCTTCGCGCCGAAAGGACCTCCCGGTTCACCGTCTTCAATAAGAATTATTTCTGAGTCCGGCATGTCGGGGGCATTTATCAGATGGTATTTGTCAAAATTACGCACTTTAGGAATACCGTTGCTATCAAATGGAAGTTCTTCGGTGAGGGCCATTCCTATTCCCATCTGAACACCTCCATATATCTGCCCTCTTACAAAACTCTCGTTTATTGCCTGGCCAATATCGTGAACAGCGAGGTATCTGTTGATCCTGACCAGGCCGGTCAGTTTATCTACAGTCACTTCCGCAAAGTGTGCCCCAAACGATGCCGGGTTCATTTCAGGCCTGTGTTCAAAATGAGCTTCAATGGAAACCCTGTTTTTTCCCATTATTTCTCTTATTGCCTCTCCAATACCAAGCTTATGTCCTTCGCAAATGAGCTGTCCATCAGAAAAACGCACAGGTTTGTCCAATAGCTTTGATGTTTCTTCGCGGAGCATTTTTACTGCTTCTTCAGAAACCAGTCTGGCACATTCGCCGCACACGTATATGACCCTGCTGGCCTGACATCCCGAGTCATATGAAGTGAATTGTGTGTCGGTCTCGGTAACCGTTATTTTTGAGACGTCTATTCCAGTGACCTCGCCCACTATCTGTGCAAGCGCTGTTGTTGCGCCGCTGCCAAGCTCATGGATTGAGGCCCGAAGTATCGCTGAGCCGTCTTCAAGTATCCTTAGGGACATGTTCGAAAAATCATGATACTTTGTTTTATAGTAACCATTGCCATGTG
>JAQVPO010000135.1 GCA_028702015.1 Synergistaceae bacterium
TGATGATGACGATAGCCCTGAGATTTATACCTACACTTTTTGAGGAGACTGAAAGGATAATTAATGCCCAGGTCTCAAGAGGAGCAGATTTTGTAAGCGGCGGACTCATTAAAAGAGCCAAAGCGTATATCCCTGTGCTGATACCGCTTTTTATACTGGTTTTCAAGCGTGCAGACACACTTGCTTCTGCTATGGAGGCTAGGTGTTATGGCTGCGGAAAAGGCAGAGTAAGGATGTACCCGCTTAGTTGGGGAAATGCAGAAAACAGGGCTTTGATTGTATTTATAATTTTTTCTGCAGCAGTAATCTGTATTAACAGGCTTATACAGCTATGACAAGGTATGCAGCTGAATTAAGCTATAACGGAGCGCTTTACTTCGGATGGCAGGTTCAGCCTGACCGTCTTTCCGTGCAGGAAGCTGTAGAAAAAGTTCTCACTATGCTTAATAAGCATCCTGTTGCTGTGACCGGAGCCGGCCGGACCGATTCAGGCGTCCACGCCAGAGGACAGGTGTGCAGTTTTGACATGCTGGAAGAATGGGATGAGTTCAGACTTCTGATGGCTCTGAATTCAAACCTTCCTGAAGGTATATCAGCGATCAGGCTGACTAAGGTGAGGCCAGACTTTCATGCAAGGTACGATGCCCAAAAAAGAGAGTATATTTATTTTCTATGGACAGGGAAGACAATATATCCGCACATTGTGCCGTTTACCCACTGGATCAAGGGAGAGCGGTACGATTGGGGGATTGCTTCAGAAGCCTGCCGTTTTCTTGAAGGAGAACATAATTTTTCAAATTTCTGCCGTGCATCGAATATTCCTGAGGATCCTGTCAGAAGGATGTACAGAGTAAAATTGCACAGGCGCGGAGCTTTGATATGGCTTAGGATACTTGGCAGCGGTTTTTTAACTAACATGGTGAGGATTATAATGGGTAATCTTGAACTCATTGCCAAAGGTGAAAGGGAGCCAGAATGGATAAACTCTCTTTTTGAGGCAGGGTATGACAAAAGTTTTTCGGGCAGAACCTTCCCGCCTGACGGGCTTTTTTTGTGGAGAATAGATTACGGAGAGACTTTGTGGAATAGCCACAATAGAACCCTTTGATGTAAAATGACTTCGTAGTTTAAGAGTAGGAGCCTTTGCAGGGTGTCCTTGATAGTTTGGGAGGCTGGCTGATTTGTGGAGCAAAGATATAGGTATAGACCTTGGAACTGCAACTGTAATAGTATTCATAAAAGGAAAAGGGGTAGTACTCAGAGAACCATCTGTAGTAGCTCTTGACCAGAATACAGGAAAAATACTTTCTGTGGGCGAAGATGCCAAGGTCATGATCGGGAGGACACCTGAAAATGTAGTTGCTATACGTCCATTGAGAGATGGTGTAATTGCGGATTACACGATGACAGAAGTAATGCTTAGGGAATTTATCAAAAAGGTAACATCCGGCATAGAACGGATAGTAAGACACAGGGTCATGATAGGTGTCCCTGCCGGAGCGACTGACGTTGAGAGGCGTGCCGTTCTGGAGGCAGCGCTTGAAGTCGGCGCAAAAGAAGCATATCTGATAGAGGAGCCTATGGCAGCGGCAATAGGAGCTAATATGCCAGTAGGTGAGCCTGTGGGAAACATGGTAGTTGATATCGGAGGAGGTACTACAGACGTTGCTATAGCTTCTCTCGGTGGTCTTGTCGTGTTTGAATCGCTTCGCGTGGGCGGCGATAAGTTTGATGAAGCCATAATCAGATATATGAGACGCCAGTACAACCTTGCTATCGGGGAACAGACTGCAGAAGATATAAAAAAAACAATAGGTTCGTGCAGAGAAAGGGCACCTGAAAAAACGATGGAAATTAGAGGCAGGGACCTGGTCCAGGGACTCCCGAGACAGATAACTGTAGGCAGCTCTGACGTTGCAAGGGCGATAGAAGAACCAGTTGGAGCCATAATTGCAGGTATCAAGAGGGTATTGGAAAAAACGCCGCCTGAACTTGCAGCTGACGTTATAGACAGAGGAATAATTCTGACAGGCGGGGGCGCGTACCTCAATGGGCTGGATCAGCTTATCATAGAGGAAACAGATATCAATGCAGTGGTTGCTGAATCTGCTTCTGAGTGTGTTGCGCTTGGAACGGGAATTGCCCTTGAATCGATCGATAAACTAAAGGAGACAGGTGCAATTTATTCGGCTACCAGGCGGGGATATAGGGGAAGATAACATTCCCCTGTGTCTCTTGGCAGCATAAATAAAAGCATTGATCTTGTTCAGCAAAAAAGAAACTAATCACCATACACGATTCAAAAAAACGCTTAATAAATTGCATTTAAAATCGATATCAAACAGATAATGTTCCGAGGGGACATATTCAGAATAGTCAGATATTATTTTATTGTATATTATATAAAAGTTTATGATATAATCTGTCCTCAATCCAGGTTGTTATATATGTTCTTTAAATGATTACTTGCCATGGTATAGTTGTTCATTTTTTATGATTTTTTTGAAAATAACAGATTTTAACAATTTGGAACAGGTGTAATGTTGCAAAAATTGTATACTGTATTCTGGAAATATGGTCTTGATTTAAAAATGCCCTGCAACTAAACTTATCGCATGGGTAATGTGTATTAATGAACCAATTATGATATATGGTACAAAACTCTAAGGAGGTAGTGTAAATGACAGAAAAATATTCAGTAGCGCCCAAAGATGTTTTTAAGACAATTGAAAGCCTTATGCTCAGAGACGGTTTCGATATCGTTATTGATATGGAAAAATCGAAGGGCAGCCATATTCATGATTCAGCGAGCGGGGCTGACTGGCTTGACTTCTATACCTTCTTTGCATCTTCACCGTTCGGTATGAACCATCCTAAGCTTGAGACCCCTGAATTCAAAGAAAAGATTTTCCGTGTTGCAATAAACAAAGTAGCTAATTCAGATATTTATACACAGGAAATGGCTGAATTTGTAAAGATGTTTGGAGAGGTTGCTGTCCCTGAAGGATTCAAGCATACGTTCTTTATCGACTACGGCACACTTGCAGTAGAAAATACTTTCAAAGTAGCCATGGACTGGAAGGTCAGCAAACTTCTTGCCGCGGGCAAAATTACAAAAGGAGAAGCCTATGACGGCAAGGTAGGGACAAAAATCCTTCACTTTAACGAAGCCTTTCACGGCCGCAGCGGATATACTCTCTCTGTGACCAATACAAATGACCCCAATAAGCATCAGCGTTTTGCAAAGTTTACTGAATGGCCGCGTGTAATTAACCCCAAAATCACATTCCCACTTAAGGATCATCTGGGTGAAGTAGAATGGCTTGAGGCTCTTTCTGTCAAACAGATCAAACGTGCAATAGCAGACGATCCCAACGGTATTGCAGCGATAATTATTGAGACTATCCAGGGAGAAGGCGGAGATAATCATTTCCGGACAGAATTCTACCAGCAGCTGCGCCAGATATGCGATGAGTCTGACATCATGTTTATTTTTGATGAAGTCCAGTGCGGCATGGGTATAACCGGCAAGATGTGGGCATGGCAGTATCACGCGCCAGTGAAGCCAGACATTTTTGCATTCGGCAAGAAGGCGCAGGTGTGCGGACTCGTTGCCGGGCCAAGAGTTGATGAGGTAGAGAAAAACTGTTTCACAGTTTCAAGCCGCATCAATTCGACATGGGGCGGAAACGCTGTTGATATGGTCCGCGCGGCGAAATACCTTGAGATCTACCGTGAAGAAAAAGTCCTCGACTATGTGAGCAACGTAGCAGGGCCTGCGCTCATCAAAGGACTCAATGAGCTCCAGGCAGAATTCCCTGAATTTATAAGAAACGTCAGAGGCAAGGGGCTTATGTGTGCATATGACATCTGCTCGCCTGAACTTCGCGACAAATTCCTCAAAGAGTGCCATGCCAACAAGATGCTCATTCTGGGATGCGGCAGCAATACAGTAAGGTTCCGTCCAGCCCTCAATGTTCCCGTCGAGGATATCGAAAAAGGAATAGAGATATCACGCGAGGCAGCAAAGGCTGTTTTCAAGAAGTAGAATAATTGAGATTGCTTTTAATTAAAATGGTCCGGTTTAACCGGACCATTTTTTTATTATGCCATGTTTCTGAATATATTTTGGAAACAGGTAGAATTATCCTGCTATAATGTCAGAAATTGTGATATTTTTATAGATGTTTGACATATCATTGGCCGGAGGAAAAGGCATTGTTTGAGCTCTTCAGAGAAATAAATTGGAGTCTTCTTGGAACACTGGCGGTTGTCAGTGCTGTTGTTGCGTGGGCCGGTGACATAATCGGAATGAAGCTTGGCAAAAAAAGGGTGACTTTTTTAAAGCTGCGTCCTAAATCTACATCAAGGATAATTTCTGTGATAACAGGTGTTGGTATCGCACTTTTTACCCTGTTTGTTATCAGCATTGCTTCTGAGCCTGTGAG
>JAQVPO010000136.1 GCA_028702015.1 Synergistaceae bacterium
GGCTGGGGGTATGTTTGGCGGATCGTTTTCAAGAAAAGCAGATATGCCAATGGACCTTGTTATACTTATGGTCGCAGGTATGGCTATGGTCATCGCCGGGCTTTTGCTGCCAGCTGTTTACGCCGGGAAAGTCCCCTATTACGAAAACGGTCTTTACGGACTTCTGATATTCATTTACGCGCTTCAGATCACAGTGCTTGGCAAAACACCCTTTGGAGACATTCCGCAAAGGCCGCTTTCAGTTCTTATGCTTGGTATCTTTGTCGCCTGTACCGGAATAGTAACATGTTTTATTCCAGATCTGCTTAAGGGGATCCCACGGATAATACTTATAATATGTTTCGGTCCGGGAGGCTTGTTCCTTCTCCTGCAGATGTTGTTATCTAAAAGCAAATTCCCGCTATGGATAAGGAAGGGAGGAATACTTATAGCCCTTGCAGTCAACTGCACCGCAGTTTACTCCCTTTCGGTATTCATATCAATTCTCCTGATCGATAAAAATCTTGCAGCAGGAAGAGTTGCCCCTTTTGCTGTCTTACTTTACGGCATGCTCATCCTTTCCCTCTCAGCTGTGCTTTTCAAGGTATATGCCTTATACCCCGGGACGTCTGAAAGGTCTCCTGCAGAACTGCATCTTCCGGATGACCGTGCTGTGATCATGATCACCGGAGTTTTCATGATACTGCTGGGGATACTTCTTATACCTGTCAGTATAGGCGCTCTGCCCTTCTCCGGGAGTGCCCAGTTAGGCCTTCTTGTCGTGATAATGTCGATACAGATGATAGCTTTCGGAAGCACACCGCTTGGGTCCTTTAGAAGAACATGGTCGCTGGTATTACTGGGCCTGTTCTTCGCATCAATGGGAATAATATCGTGCATAGTCCCGGCTGTCCTTGTCCCATGCCTGACGGTCATCATTGCTCTGCTGAACATTGGAGGGGGATCTCTTCCCCTTGCAAAAATGATCCTTTCAAGAGTGAAGGATCATATCGGTGAAGGACAGGCTGCCCCGCCTATAATCAAAAAACTGTCTGCTGCACAGGCAACGCTGAATATCCTTTCTGTTATTTTCGGGACATCAATGCTGGTCAGGAACCTGATCCCGGGGCAGGTTATAGGAACAGTCCTTGCTGCAAACGGAGCGGTGCTTATTTATCTTCTCTCTCTCCTCGCCAGGATAGATGAAATGAAAAGAAATCCAGCGTAGACTTTAAAATATTCCTGCCCTTGTTTTAACAAGATAACGGTGTTATATATTATTCATAAGCAGAATAAGACAGGTGATCATAGCTGATCAGAGGGAGGAATTGTAATGTTCAGACGTGCAATATTAGCATCTGATTTCTCAAGGGAATCGATGGCGCTGGTGAACTGTTCCGGCGGTCTTAAAGCATTTGGGACAGAAGAGATTTTGCTTCTGCACTTCTGGGGTTCCATGGCTGTGCTTGAGGTCGACAGTTTTTACAAGCCTGCGGTGTATGAAGATTTCAGCAGAAACCTTCAGAAACAGCAATCCATACTTGAAGAACAGGGATTCAAAGTCGAAACCAGAGTGCTTGAAGGTCTTTCTGCTTCTCAGGTAAACAAAATTGCGATAGATGAAAATTACTCGCTGATAGGTGTAGGCTCCGGCAGGGACATTTTCAGTCCTATGGCAAATGAACTGATACATAGCGCACAGAGGCCGACATACATATATAAATCTTCTGAAATAAAAGCAGCTAAAGCTCCTTGTGTACAGGGAAAATCAGAAGGCATTGCTGATCATGTGCTTTTTG
The DNA here is from genome assembly GCA_028702015.1 of Synergistaceae bacterium. Taxonomy (GTDB): domain Bacteria; phylum Synergistota; class Synergistia; order Synergistales; family Synergistaceae; genus Caenicola. The sequence continues at coordinate 1,779 of JAQVPO010000136.1, forward strand.
CAACAGATTTCTCAAAGAACTCAGAAGTTGCATTTAACTATCTTATCCAGATGATACCCCTGATAAATAGGAAGATATCCATAATTCATATACAGGATGAATATAGGATATCGCCTTATCTTGATGACAAAATAGATGAATTCAACAGGATCGATTCAGCGAGGCTCGAAGGGATGAAGAAACTCCTTCTTGACAAGGGCTGTCCGGAAACTGAAGCTATACTGAAATATGGACCTCCTGCTTCAGAGATACTTAAAAGTGCAGAAGAACTTTCTGTTCAGATGGTAGTAATGGGGAATCAGGGCAGGGGTTTTGTCAATGAATTCTTCCTCGGCAGCGTCAGCCACAATGTGGCACGCCAGTCACCAGTATCAGTTTTGCTGATCCCAGCTAAAAGAAATTAATTTTTCTTGTGCTGAGCAATTATCAAACAGGAGAGAGCCTTGGAAAGAAGGGACTCTTTCCTGTTTTCTTTATTCGCCGTCAGGCAGTCTGCTGAGTTGTAATTTGCTTTATATTCTCTCAAATATCAGCCCGGAGCAGTGTGTACTTAACCTATTTTTGATGGATAATATATCCGCATTGCCTGAAAAGATGCCTCTCTCTTTAAAAAGGGATCTTTTAGAAATGCAGATGAATAATCACGGGGGTATTCATATGTTTGATATAGTTGTGGTAGAGTGTGAGGTCCGAGAACTCCATATGCTGATGAGCGAAGCAGGCAGTGTCAGGTTTGGCGATCCAGGATGCAAATACACAGATGAAAAGGAGCTTATTGATCTGATAGGCGATGCGGATGCTGTAGTATGTACAGCGAGAGGTAAGTTTACAAGAAATGTAATTGCTTCTGCTAAAAATCTGAAAATAATAGCCAAGTGCGGATCGGTTCCAAACAACATAGATCTAGAAGCGGCCACAGAATATGGGGTAGCCGTTACTTATACCCCCGGGGCCAACATGGTCAGCGTTGCTGAACATGCCCTTACACTTATGATGGCCCTCCTGAAACTGATGCCTAAGTCTACGGAAATCCAGAAAAGCGGCGGCTGGAAAAGCGAAGCTCTCCAGGCATCAGAGCTTACAGGTAAAACCGTAGGAATAATCGGCTTCGGAGCTGCCGGGTCGAGCCTTGCAGAAATGCTTAAACCTTTTAATGCTGACCTCCTTTGTTTCGATCCTTATGCTGACCCAGAAAAAATTGCGCGCGCGGGAGCAAAGAGCGTGGATATGGATACACTTCTAAGACATAGCGATGTTATTTCACTGCACTGCCAGCTTTGTGATGAAACACGCGGATTTATTGACAGGAAAAAACTACAAAAAATGAAGAAAAGCGCTTATCTTGTAAATACGGCAAGAGGTGCTCTGGTAGACGAAGAGGCTCTTGCAGAAGCCCTGCGTGAAAAGTGCATCGCAGGCGCAGGAATAGATGTTTATAGTATGGAGCCGACATCAGCGGATAATCCGCTTCTGGCACTGGATAATGTTCTATGCACACCTCATCTGGCGGGCTGGACTAAGGAATGCCTTGCAAGAGAGACGCAGGGTACAACGGATTCAGTGATACAGATACTTAAGGGACAGATTCCAGATAATCTGCTCAACCAGGGATATTTAAAAAATCTTAAAAAACAATAATATTCAACGTATCAGGATGTCTCTTCAGAGCGGATCCCTTTTTCTCTTATGAGGAACAAGCGGATCCGCTTTTTCGCATGCTTATGGAGTGTTAAATAGGGAACCTTTGTTTTATTCGGCAGAAATTAAATTAAACAGGTATAATTAAGTTTACAGGTAAAGGTATATCGTTTATCTCTTAATAAAGAACGGCAGGCAAACATTTCCCGAAAGGAGGAACAGCGATGTTTGAGAGATTTATTGTTGCGACAGATATCTCGAAAGACTTCTCAGTTTCAATGTCGTGTATAGGCGGTTTAAAACCTTTCGGAGCAAAGAAATGCCTTTTGCTCCAGTTCAGAGACCTGAACGAGATAGTTGATTTTTCCGGCATATACTCGAACGAACTTATTTACGAGTATGAAAAGACGCTTTCAAGACAAAAGAGGGAAATCGAAAAAGAAGGATTTGAAGTTGAGACGAGGATCCTTCCAGGTTTCTCTCCGACCCATATCAACAGGGTGTGCGAAGAAGAGGGGTATTCTCTGACTGTGATAGCCTCAAGAAAATATTCCGCGTCCAGTGAGATTTTTTTTGGAAGGATCGCAAACGACCTGATACATTCGGCACAGTTTCCTGTTTTGCAAATCAGGACAGAAGACCCTGTAGGGGGGACCGAGGATGAAGATCCAGAAAGGAACCTGCTTGATATCAGCAGCCATATCCTATATCCTACAGATTTTTCCTATAACGCTGACATGGCATTCAAATATATCAGAGATATGTCATCAGGCAGAGCAGGAAGGATCACGCTTCTTCATGTGCAGGATAAATCGAGACTTAGTCCTCATCTTGAGAGCAGGATCGATGAATTCAACAGGCTTGATGAGGCAAGGCTGAAGGGTATGAAAGACATGCTTGAAAAGGAAGGTGATGCTGAAATAGAAACCGTTGTAAAATATGGCTCACCTTCACTTGAGATACTGAGGCTTGTCGAAGACTTGGATGTAAAACTTGTTGTTATGGGAAGTCAGGGCAGAGGCTATG
>JAQVPO010000137.1 GCA_028702015.1 Synergistaceae bacterium
ATTGCCTGAAGTCAGAGTTACGCTGGCGGTAGGCTTGCTTCCGGTGCCGACGTGAACGGCATAGTCTTTGAGGACATACCTTCTCTCAGGAACAAAAGAAAGTACCCTGTCAAGGATAAGAGCCTCTATATCCCCGTCGCTAACGTCTTTTTTCTTGTCGCATAATTCCTTAAAGTAAGTAAAGCCGGTTTCAATGTCCTCTTTTGAAAGCATATATCCCATATTTTCCACACGATCTCTGAAAGCGTGCCGGCCTGAATGTTTGCCCAGGACGAGGTCGGTGGCCGGAGCGCCCACAGTTTCCGGCGTCATTATCTCGTAGGTTGCCCTGTTGCAGAGCATGCCGTGCTGGTGGATGCCGGCTTCATGAGCGAAAGCATTAAGCCCTACTATAGCCTTGTTCGGCTGTACCATTATTCCGGTAAGATGTGCCACAAGCTTGCTGGTGCTGTAAAGTTTTGTCGTATCTATTACTGTCTTGCCAGGATATTGATCTGCCCTTGTATTCAGAGCCATTACTATTTCTTCCATGGACGCATTGCCTGCACGTTCACCAAGTCCGTTTATTGTGCACTCTATCTGTTTTGCCCCTGCCCTTACCGCGGCCAGCGAGTTTGCGACTCCGAGTCCGAGGTCGTTGTGGCAGTGTACGGACCAGATGATATTTTCCGGTGGGTTGACTCCTCGTATGATCTCTTTGACAAAAGAGTTAAACTCATCCGGCTGGGCATATCCGACGGTGTCGGGTATGTTCAGAGTAGTAGCTCCGCATTCGATGGCTGTTTTGAATACTTCGATCAGGAAAGGGATCTCTGAACGGCTTGCGTCTTCGGCAGAAAATTCGACGTCATCAACGAAAGATTTTGCAAGACTCACGCCGTTCCTGACCTCTGCAAGAACGCCTTCCTTGTCCAGCTTTAGCTTATATTCCATATGAATGGGACTTGTTGCGATGAACGTATGTATACGAGGGCGGTCAGCATCTTTTACCGCTTCTGCGGCGCTTCTTATATCTTCTGCTCTGGTTCTCGCCAGTCCGGTAATTATAGGGCCTTTTATCTCACGGGCTATCGCCTGTACGGATTCAAAATCGCCGGTTGACGAAGCGGGAAAGCCCGCCTCAATGACATCAACTCCAAGTCGGGCCAGCTGGCGGGCGATCTGCAGCTTTTCGCCCTTATTGAGATTGATCCTTGCTGCCTGCTCTCCGTCTCTGAGTGTTGTGTCAAAAATTCGTACGTGATCTATCATGTCGTTCTCTCCTTTGTTAAGGTTATGGGCTCGGCCGATTATGCCGTGAGAAGCGAGGAGCGGCTGCATGATCCTGGGCCGGTGTTGCCCTAATGCCGTTTGTTTAAGATCAGCAGCCCCTCTCTTCTTTAATTCAGTTCTTAAAACTTGGGGATCTCCTTATGCTCCATCCAGGGCATCATCTTGCGGAGTTCTTTTCCGACTGCCTCACAGTCAGCTTCCTGAGCGGCTTTTGCCCATTTCTTCATACGGGGACGCCCTGTCTGGTTTTCAAGTATCCAGTCGCGTGCGAAGGTTCCGTCCTGGATCTCGGTCAGAAGCTGCTTCATTGCTTTTTTGGATTCCTCTCCGATCACACGCGGACCGGCTATCATATCACCGTACTTTGCAGTGTCGCTTACTGAATAACGCATCCAGCTGAGTCCGCCTTCAAAAACCATGTCAACGATCAGCTTGAGCTCGTTGATGCATTCAAAGTATGCCATCTCAGGCTGGTAGCCTGCTTCCACAAGAGTTTGGAATCCTGCCTGCATAAGCTCGCTTACGCCTCCGCACAGAACAGCCTGTTCTCCGAACAGATCAGTCTCTGTCTCTTCACGGAAAGAGGTCTCTATGATTCCCGCTCTTCCTCCGCCTATACCTGACGCATATGCGAGTGCGAATTCCTTGGCTTTGCCTGATGCGTCCTGGTAGATCGCGATGAGACAGGGAACGCCTTTGCCCTCTTTATACATATGGCGCACCATGTGTCCCGGTCCCTTAGGGGCTACCATGAAAACATCGCGGTCAGGTTCGGGTACGATCTGTCCGAAGTGAACTGCGAATCCGTGTGCAAATGCAAGCTTTGCGCCTTTCTTGAGGTTTGGCAGCACTTCATTTTTATATATTGAAGCCTGCAGATGGTCCGGCATCAGGAACATCATTACGTCTGACTTTTTAGCCGCTTCTGAGACAGAATAAACTTCAAAACCGTCCCTTTCTGCTGTTGCCTTTGACTTGCTGCCCTCATGAAGGGCAATGATCACATTTGCGCCGCTGTCGCGGAGATTCTGTGCATGCGCATGTCCCTGGCTGCCGTATCCGATTATGGTGATAGTCTTTCCATCAAGAAAACTAAGATCTGCATCGCGGTCGTAATACACTTTTGCCATAACAAAAACACTCCTTCTGTCCTGTCGGACATATAAAATTAATTATCTATTTATGCGTGGGTCTCTTTGAGGCCTCGTCATAACTATCATGAAAGCTGCTTTTTTTCTGCGAAACCTGATTTTATAAGTTTTTCCTGAACAAAACCGGAACGCGAAAGGGCTACCTGTCCTGATCCTGCGGTCTCTAATATGCCATAAGGTCTGAATGCTTCCATACAGGCATTCATCTTCCCCTTATCCCCTGTTATCTCAAGTGTCACAGCTTCCGCCCCGATGTCGACGACCCTGCAGCGGAAGACTTCGGCTGTCTGGAGTATGTGCGGTCTCTTGTCAAGAGGGGCTCTTACCTTTACGAGTGTGAGCCAGCGTTCTACAAAAGGTCCTTCCTTGGTTAGGTTTTTAACTTCTATGACCTCTATAAGCTTGACAAGCTGTTTTTTTATCTGGTCGTAATCACCTTCCTGTCCCTCTATTACGACAGTGAATCTTGATATTCCCGGAGTATCTGTCTGACCCACACTGAGGCTCTCTATGTTGTACCCTCTCCGGTAGATCAGTCCGGCTATCCTCATGAGGACTCCCGGATTGTCCTCAGATAGGATGGTAAAAGTGTTTTTCATATCATGTCCTCCTGTTTGCTGATGATAAAGACAAAAAAAACCGGGACCCTTGAAGGGCCCCGGTCCGAAAGTAACACGACGTTTAAGCGTCGGCCACCTCGGGGGACCCACTGCTAATAAGAAGTACTAGTACGAGAACTAGATTGGATATGTTACCGATCAAACTATCTATTCGCATGTTTTGTCCCACCTTTCGAGGTCTTGGCCTGTCCGCCAGTTATAATGCCTAGACGTAATGGGCGACATAATACGACCATATTCAGTAAATGTCAACTATTTCTATGTTAAGAAATGATTCTCATATGCTTATGCGGTGATGTATTAATTTTAAAATAAAATGTTCAAGACAGTTTGTGGCTAATATTAATATTATATTCTTTGTAAAATCAATGTTAATTAATATTTATTTTCTATAACACAAGCTAAATAAAAGGTGTTCTTTTTAATAAAAAGAAGAAAAAACAAAAGCTTTAGGTCAGAATTAATCACAGAAAAACCTTGCGGGCGGAGAAGGAATACATTAGAATGCAAATTGGTTGCGTTTAAGGCCCAGGGGGTGGTTATAGATGAATGTTGAAAAGATACTGAACACTGCAAATCTGAGAGCAACGCATCAAAGAAAAGTCGTTCTGCGCCTGCTTGTTGAAAAAGGTTCACCTCTTTCTCATAGCGAAATATCCTCTATCCTGCTGGAACCTCTTGACAAGGTAACTCTTTACAGAACACTTCAGACTCTTACAGCGGCTGGCATAGTCCATCAAGTTCAGGGGCTCGACGGAGTGTGGCGCTTCTGTGCTCATGATCCTGAGTCAAAGGGATGTCCGGGAGATCATCCGCATTTTCTATGCCTGCATTGCGGAAAAATGCTATGTCTTACAGATCAGAGGCTTCCAAGGGTCGAAGTTCCGGAAGGCATGACTATAGAAGGCAAACAGCTTGTAGTATACGGATGCTGCCGCGAATGCAGCCCCGAAACGGAGGTCAAGTAAAATATGAAGATAACAGTTATTCCGCTTGAAGAGGCTATAGGCAGGCCGCTCGCACATGACCTTACACAGATAGATGCAGTTAATCACAAAAAATCTGCTCGTTTTAAAAAAGGCCAGCTTATAACAAAAGAAGATATTCCCACATTGAAAGACATGGGCAGGGAAAACCTTTCAGTGATGGAAATGTCCCCCGGAGAAGTCCATGAAGATGATGCTGCTATGCAGCTTGCAGAGGTTCTATGCGGTGAGAACCTGAGAATCACTCAGCCTGAGGAGGGACGCTGTAACCTTGTCGTGACAAATTCAGGCATACTTTGGTATCTTGCAGAGACAGTCAATAGGGTGAATCAGGATCCAGACTGGGTGCTTTCCGCATTGGCCCCGCACCGTCCGGTTCTGAAAGGACAGATGGTTGCAGGTTT
>JAQVPO010000138.1 GCA_028702015.1 Synergistaceae bacterium
CAAGAAAAAATAAGAGCAAAATAACGCTGAGACATAAATAAAAGAGAGACCTGTTTCTCAAAAAGAAGGAACAGGTCTTTTCTTATTTACCAGGAATAATTTTGAAAAGATCATTACTACGCACAGTGGTTCTTTTGCTGTTTTAAGCATCTTATATCTCTTGCATCATGAGGCGCTGTACGGAATATCAGCCCTTGCAGGAAATGCTGATATCTGCCGATAGCAGATAACCGGAGATAATGCATTTAAGGAAGACAAGGGCAGTCAAAGACAACCTTTCCGCACACTTGCACTTATCTGTAACAAGGAAAACTCGCTAAATATCATATGTTATGAAATTATTTCAATCAGCCAAAAATACTATGCACTTGCGTGCTGTTTAGTTAAAATCTGCTCATACACAATAGATATCCATCACGGAGGAAACAATATGAAATATATTCTGGACAAGACAGACAGAGATCTTTTTTACAGCAGGAACGATCCCAAGGACAGGAGGCTAGGAGAGCTTGTCCACAGGGGAAAGATGTCATCGGTCCGGAATTCAGATGTAGTCATAATCGGAGCGCCTGAAGACAGGGGTATCCTTGCCAACAAAGGACGGGCGGGAGCTGCGAAAGGTCCGGACGATGTAAGACGCCGCCTTTATAAACTCACCCCCGGCTTCAATATGGATTTTGACAGGATAAAGGTTATTGATGCAGGCAACATATCAACTAAGGGGCTTACCCTTGAAGAGGTCCACCTCGCTCTTCAGGAAGCTGTCGCTGAGGCTGTCTCACGCAAAGGTATCCCGCTCGTCATAGGCGGCGGGCATGATCTCAGCTATCCGGGCATCGCCGGGCTTGCACAGGGAGCAGAGCTTAAAAATGACTCCATGGGATTGATAAATGTAGATGCCCACCTTGATGTGCGGACAGATGAAAACGGCATCAACAGCGGCACATCTTTTTACCGTGCCCTTACACAGCTTGAAAACAAGGCTCTTATGGGAAATGCTTTTGTTGAATTCGGCATCCAGGAACCATATAACTCCCCCTATTATTACGACTGGGTAAAAAAACAGGGAGGTAACGTATTTACTCTTAAAGAGGTTTCAGAACGCGTGATGGAATCCTTTCTCCAGGCTTTGAGCATAGTCAGCAAAAGGGGACGCACCGTTGCGCTTTCCCTTGACATAGACTCCGTGCGGAGCACTGAAGCCCCCGGAGCATCTGCAAGCAACCCCAGCGGACTGAAAGCTCCTGAACTGGACAAGATAGCTTATCTTGCAGGCAGGAGCCCCCAGATAAGGTACCTGGACATCATGGAGGTTTCTCCTCCCCTTGATGAGGACCATCGCACCGCCTCTCTTGCCGCATCTGCAATATTCTGGTTTTTAAGAGGTCTGTCCGAGAGATAAAATCTGCTTCGGCAATGATTTAAATATAAATTTTCCCATATGTTCAGAGAGGTTCCTTTACAGGCCTCTCTTTTTTATTTTCGGGATGGTTCCAGAGATCACAGCTTAATAAAACAGGCTGCCTCAGATGTGACCAAGTCACTGACCAAAGCCTGCTGACGGTGTTATAAAAAGACCAATTCATATACGGGATGTGATCGTGTGACAGCATCAGTCAAAAAGAGGAAAAAGGCTAAAGTTCTGAGGGAAGACTGTGTGGCCTGCGGGGCCTGCGTGAATGTCTGCCCCGCAGCCGCAGTGATTATACATAAGGGGATATGGGCAGATGTGGATCATGACAGGTGTATAGGATGTTCAAAGTGCGCAGCTATATGCCCGGCTTCTGCCATAAGAATGGAGATATCATAATGAGCATGGCAAAAAACTGGAAGGATAAAATGTGGATCGTTTCTATAGTCTATTTTTCACTTGGCTTTTTCAACATAATCTTTGCATGGCTGGGGATGCTCTGCTTTATCATACCGATACTGATGTCGGTCTTCGGAAAGGAAAAAAACTTCTGCAACGGTTACTGCGGAAGAGGTCAGCTCTTCACGCTCATTGGGGCTAACAGAGGAATATCGCTCAACAGGGAACTGCCTGCTTTTTTGAAGAGCAGATGGTTCCGCTATGGATTTCTACTTTTCTTCATGATCATGTTCTTAAACATGCTCTTCGCTACATGGGCCGTCTTTGCAGGAAACGGAAGCCTGAATGAGTCAGTAAAGCTCTTCTGGACATTTGACCTGCCGTGGAAATGGGCAAACCGTACCGGAGGCAAAATCCCGCTTTGGACAGTGCAGTTCGCCTACGGCTTCTACAGCCTGATGCTTACATCGCTGATACTGGGCCTTATGAGCATGCTGGTATTCAGGCCAAGAGCATGGTGTGTCTACTGCCCCATGGGAACCGCTACGCAGATGATATGCAAGATACGAGAGGGAGAGGGGCTTTAGCAGTTATTTGCTAATGCTCTGCAGAAGCTTCCTGTCAAGGATCTTTATTCCTTTTCGGGAAAGTTCGACTGCCCCGAGAACGTAAAACGACTTAAGGGTCCTTGATACTACCTCTCGGGCGCTTCCAATATATCTGGCTATCTGTTCATGTGTAAGAGATATGACATTGCATCCTTTCCTCTCCATTTCTTCCAGAAGAAAGTTTGCAAGCCTCTTGTCGACACTCAGAAAGAAGATGCGCTGTATCGCTTCCATCACATCCGAGAAGCGCTCGGCTGCAACTTTATATGAAAAATTTTCCACCCACACATTTCCCGCAGCCAGATCAGAAAAGAATTTTGCGTTAAGCACAAGTATCCTGCACTCTGTTTCAGCTTCTATCAGAACTTCAAAACGGATCATCTTCAGTACGCATGAGGCAGAAAGGATGCAGACTTCGCCTGGCTTCAGGCGGAAAAGAGTCAGATCCTTCCCGTCTTCAGAAAGCATATACACCCGCAGTGTGCCTGACCTGACAAGGAAGACCCCTGCACAGGAATCATCGCTCCCGCTGAGACAGCTTCCCTTCTCATACCTTACATCAGATATGCTGTCCATAATGGATTCTCTTTCAAGATCACTAATTTTATTCCAGAAAGAAAAACTATCTTCAAGAATAGCTGTCAGCGCTGCGCTGCGGATCAAAACCGGCACCCCCTGTCAATCGTCAGTTGCCATCAGTAGCATAGATGAAACAAAATTGCAGAAATACAGTGGAAATAAATCCCTATTGTCATATTCCCAGAAGCTGTCTGGCATTTCCTCCAAGGATCATCTCTTTTTCCTCTTCAGATATATCCAGTGATCTTATCAGTGATATCTCCATTGAAGGCAGGTGCCAGGGGTAATCACTGCCGAAAAGGATCCTCTCCGCCCCGTGTTTTTTAATGATCTCTCTCAGAAGTCCTCTGTCAAGCCACGGATCCGCGCAGTAAGCCGTATCCATGTAGATGTCCGACTGTCCTGCCACCGCATCAAGAACATTTTCTGCCATTTTGAGCCCGCCCAGGTGAGCTGCGACTATCCTAAGCCCCGGGAAATTCTTTGCTATCTTCAGCATCGACTCAGGCGAAGCGTTCAGTTCATCAGGGTATGAGGGATCGAACCCAACGTGAAAGGTCACTATCAGGTTGAGCGCCCTGGCAAGATCATAAATAGGAAAGTACTGTTCGTCAGCCGGATATATCCTCTGAAGGGCGGGGTGAAATTTTACCCCCTTAAGTTCTTCGTCCGATATCTTCCAGATATATTCAAGTGCATATACCGAGCTTGGGAGCACTGATCCAAAGGATATTATCCTTTCAGAATTTGTCTCCTTTGCAAAACGGAGAACGTTCTCATGCTGGTTTTCTTTGGTAACGACGTTCAGAACTACTGACCTGTCCACTCCGCACTCATCCATAGATGAGATCAGTCCGTGCAGAGTAGCAGGGGCAGAATACCCCACCTTTGCGTTCTGTGATAAGGCAGCCATTGCATGGTCTGCAAAACCATCAGGGAATATGTGCGTATGGAAATCTATGATCATGATCCTTGTCATCCCTCTTTTCTTTTGATCATCCAAACTATATCACAAAAAAGCACTGGCAGGAAAAAGTTAAGGGCTCCCGGTGTGCAGTCCGGGAGCCCTCTTGGAGGAACGGAGGATCTATTGCGTTTCTTTTCTAGAATTCATATTGCCATGAAAGGATGAATTTCCGTTCGGGATTTATATATCCCTGACTGTCAAGAACGAATTCCCTGTCAAAGATGTTCGTGCAGGAAAGGACCAGCTTGTGATCCCCTTCTTTCCAGGAGACAGATGCGTTCATGAGGAATATATTGTCGTCCTTGTAAAGACCGCCAGTGATGTTTCTGTCTCCGTAATAATGGGCGTTGATCTCCCCGGACCATGGGCCCTTCGCGTAGTTGAGGCTTCCGCTAAGATCAAGTCTCGGCATATCTGACCTTGTCCATTCGTCGGACCCTTTGCTCTTT
>JAQVPO010000002.1 GCA_028702015.1 Synergistaceae bacterium
AAAGGAGAAGAACCTGTCGATATTATCAGTTTGTCATAACTCTCTGTATATCTTATGCCTGTCTTCAGGTTTTCGGCTTCTATTTTTTTACTTTTCCGGTCTATAGACACGACCTTGTTATTAACTCTGGCATCTATATTATTCTTAGCCGCAAACTGTTCAGGAGTCCTGACTATCAGCCTGTCGCTGTCATCTACGATCCTGCCGCCGAGGAAGTATGGCAGGCCGCAGGCCGCATATGAAACATACGGACCCTTTTCAAGCATTATTATCTCAGCCTTCTCGTCAAGCCTGCGCAGCCTCGCTGCTGCGGTAGCCCCTCCAGCAACTCCGCCTATGATAAGCACCTTCATTTTGACATCTCCCCCTTTGCCGCTGTCTTAAATATTTTTGATAACATAAGGCATGACCATATATTAACATCATTCCCGGAACGTCTGTACACCGATCATCATTTAAAGGATAATCGGTACAGGATGAAATTAATTTTTATATCAAGAGGAGGAATTTTTATGCTGTTTATATGTTATCCGACCTGAGGAACCTGCAGAAAGGCCCGGGAATGGCTTGATAAAAACAAAATAGAATATACGGAGCGCAATATAAAGACCGAAAAACCGACAGCAGATGAAATAACAAAATGGCATAAAATAAACGGCGGACAGATAAAAAAATTTTTCAACACAAGCGGGCAGCTTTATAAGAATCTTGAACTAAAAAATAAACTCCCCTGCATGAGCGAAGAGGAACAGATAAAACTGCTTGCCACAGATGGAATGCTGGTCAAAAGGCCTCTCCTTGCAGAAGATGACTTTGTCTTAATAGGCTTTAAAGAAAGTGAATGGGCAGAAAAACTCATCAGTAAATAACAGTAAGGACTTCTGAAGAGATTAAAACAAGATTTTCCCGTATTAATGCCGATAGAAACAACAAAACAAGATGCTACTATTATAAAAGTTATTCAAGATAATACTTAATCAAAATATTTAAATTGGGGGAATCTTTTATGCTTACCAGCTCACGCAATCAGTTTAAAGGAACAGTCAAATCAGTTAAAAAAGGCGCAGTAAACGATGAGATAATCATCAAGCTGCACGGAGGAACCGAGCTGACTTCGATAATTACGGAGACAAGCACTGAAGCCCTCGGCCTCAAAGAGGGTACAGAGGTAATAGCGCTTGTAAAGGCATCATGGGTGATATTAGCCGCGGATCTTAAAGGGATCAGACTCTCCGCCCGCAACCAGCTCTGCGGAAAAGTCAAGGAAGTAAAAACCGGTTCAGTTAACAGCGAAGTGATAGTATCGCTTGACGGCGGAGATGAGCTCGTAGCGATAATTACCTGCGAAAGCGAAAAGAAACTTGAACTTGTCCCTGGTAAAAAAGTAACAGCAATAATCAAAGCACCGCATATAATAGTAGGCGTAGCTGAATAATTTAAAAAACTTGCCTGAACAAGACGTTAAAGTTTAAAACATAAAAAAACACGGAGCGATTGCCCCGTGTTTTTTTATGTTTACGAAAAACAAACCCCCTTGACTGATCTTTACAAAGGAACGAGAATTACACTTTCAGCAATTTACTTTGAAGTTATGAGAGTACATAATGCAATAACGCATTGGAGGACCAGACAATGGAAAAAGAAATAAGAAAAAAAATACTTGAAATACTTGAAAAAGATGCCAGGCTGAGCGCAAAAGACATTGCCTCAATGCTTGGATACGAGGCAGGTGAGATAGCTGCTGAAATAGAATCCATGGAAAAAGAAAGCCTGATATGCGGATATCACGCTTTCGTCAACTGGGACAAGACTGATGACGATAGGATCTCCGCCCTTATAGAACTGAAAGTCACGCCGCAGAGAGGCAACGGCTTTGACAAGATCGCAGAAAAGATCTACCAGTTCCCCGAGGTAGAATCTCTATACCTTATGTCAGGAGGCTATGATTTCACAGTAATGCTGAAAAAGGCGACTATGAAGGAGATCGCTCTGTTTGTCTCCTCAAAACTTGCCATAATTGACGAGGTACAGAGTACTGCAACACACATAGTTCTTGTGAGATATAAAGACCACGGCACTTCATTCATCGAACCGCACAAAGACCTGAGGATGGTGGTGACACCGTGAGGGATTTCATCTGTGAAAAGATCAAAAAAATTAAGCCCTCAGGTATTCGAAGGTTATTTGACATAGCCAACGAGATCCCTGACGTAATATCACTCGGAGTCGGCGAACCTGACTTCGATACACCATGGCACGTACGGGAAGAGGGAATATACGCCCTTCAGAAAGGCCGCACTTTTTATACTTCCAACTCAGGGCTTTCCGAGCTCAGGGAAGAAATATGCAAAAACATCAAAAGGAAATACGGACTTGATTACGACAGCAACAGCGAGATCGTTGTCACCATAGGCGGAAGCGAAGCCATAGACATTGCGCTCCGGGCCCTCGTGGACCCCGGAGATGAGGTAGTTTACCCCGAACCATGTTTCGTATCATATCAGCCGTGCATACTTCTATCCGACGGAGTCCCTGTGCCGATAGAGCTCAGTGCAGAGACCGAGTTCCGTCTGACTCCGGACAGGCTTGAAGCAGCGATAACAAAGAAGACCAAGGTTCTTCTTATGTCCTATCCAAGCAACCCTACAGGGGCTATCATGGACATGGAAGATCTTGAGAAAATAGCTGAAGTGGTAAAAAAGCATGACCTTATAGTGATAACGGACGAGATATACAGCGAGCTTTCCTATAAGGGACCGCATGTAAGTATAGCAAACATCCCTGGCATGCAGGAACGTACTATACTCATCAACGGGTTTTCAAAGGCATACGCCATGACTGGGTGGCGTCTGGGATATGCACTGGCTCCGGCCCATATCATGGAGTATCTGCTTAAGATACACCAGTTTGCAATAATGTCAGCTCCGACAGTCAGCCAGTACGCTGCTGTAGCCGCACTGCGGGAAGGAGACAAGGACATAGAGATGATGAAGGGATCATACGACCAGAGAAGACGATTCCTGATGGAGTCCTTCAGGGAGATGGGGCTTCCATGCTTTGAACCATACGGGGCATTCTACGTATTTCCTGATATATCGGAGTTCGGTATGACTTCTGAAGAATTCTGCACAGCTCTTTTAAAAGCCGAGAATGTTGCTGTGGTACCCGGATCAGCATTCGGGGAGTGCGGGGACAGGCACGTCAGAATATCCTACGCCTATTCTGTCGAAACCCTTAAAGAGGCAATGAAACGGCTGGCACGATTTATTGAGAGCATGAGGCAAAAGACTCTGTAAAACCAAATCAATAAAGGGAGCCGCAGGCTTAGATGCTGCGGCTCCTTTTTATTCTCCTTCTGCCGGACTGCAGCTGTCAGCAGAGAGCAGCCTTAGCTCCGCACTTGACAGAATTGATGATCCGCTCAATCTCTTCATCGCTCATGTTGATATTCAGTCCGGTCATTACAGCCCTGCTCAGTATGGCTTCGGTCACTGCCATGGTATCCGCTGCATATGAGGGGGACTTTGTGCCAAAGATATCTTTTTCTCCAATTTCTTCAAGAGCTTTCCAGTGTTTGGCATAATGCCAGGTGTTTTCCGATATTATGCCGAAACCGGTGCCGGCCTCTGCAGCTGCGCTTCTGAAACTCCGGGCAGCTTCCTGTGAGGGCAGTATGAATATCAGGTGGGAGGCAGTATCCCCTTCGGCATTGTGCATAGGACGCGGCTTGATCCCTGTCTCTTTCACCGAATCAAGTATCCTTTTTTTGGTTTTTCTCAATTTATCTAAAGTTTCCGGCATCTTTTCCAATGCGACTACACCCAGAGCTCCCTGCAGTTCGTTAAGCCTGTAATTGACTCCCAGACCGAATTTGCCCTCTTCGCCGCGTTCATGCTCCTTGCTGTGGATGTGCCCGTGGTCATGATAGCAATCCATCTTGAAATACAGGTCTTCATCGTCTGTAAGTACGATCCCGCCCTCCCCGACAGTGAGGGTCTTGTTGGGGTCAAAGCTCCACGTACCGCATTTGCCCATGGAGCCAAGGTACCGTCCTTTATAGGTCCCGCCTACCACCTCGCAGGCGTCTTCGATCACAGGTATTCCATATTTATTTCCTATTTCAATAATGGCATCAAGATCAGCTGCACCGCCGAACATATGTACGGGCATTATGGCTTTTGTCCTTTCAGTTATCAGCTTTTCCGCTGAAAGAGGGTCCAGCCCCAGCGTTTCGTCAATATCCCCGAGCACCGGAACAGCGCCGCATGCAACTATCGCCTCTACTGTGGCGATAAATGTGAAAGGTGACGTGATAACTTCATCGCCCGGACCTACACCCAGACCATGAAGTGCTACGATAAGCGCCGCGGTGCCGTTTGTAAGAGCAAGCGCATGCTTTGATCCGGTAATTTCCATCGCTTTCTTTTCAAATTCCTCCACACGATAGATGCCCTTTCTCGCTGCATGAGACCCATATCTGTGTATCATTTTCCTTTTGATGACATCAGCCAGTGCTTCTATTTCCTCCATGCCAAATATCTCTGTCCCTGCCATAGCGGCCCCTCCCTTGTCAGATCAGTTGTATCTTTTACAGTACCTGTCAGCTACTTTATAATTTTCATATAGACGCTTCTTATAAAATCAGGAGTTGCCTCCTTCTGCCAGCTATCACCAAAACAGCTCTGCCACAGTTTTTCCATACCCAGAGCGGTTTTTGTCATTTTTTCTACATCCTGAACACCTATGCCGTATTCTGAAGCGACAGGTTTCGGCATTTCATTCAATTCAAGGAATTTCAGAGTATCGGCGTATCCGTCAGGATAGATATCCTGCAGCGCAAGCATCGCAATAGTTACTGCGACACTGTGAGGCAGAGTGGGAGAAGAGTTGCTGAGTCCGTATGAAAGTGCATGAGCTGCACCGACCCTGCCATATATGCTGCTGCTCCCTCCAAGGACTGAGGCCATTGCTGCCTTGATCGCCGCTGATGTCTCATGCCTGTCCATTTTACACGACAGCGCTTCTGCTGCGAGCATCAGCCCCTTTGAAGCGTCATCAAGAGCATCTTCCGAACTCGTCTTGCTCTTCGTGATCTCAAAGTGATGGTAGTAGCAATCCATCAGTGTGAAGAATCTGTTGAACTTTTTTGCGCCGGCTGAGAGCTGCGGGTCAATAAACGCAACAGCCGGCTCAACAAATTTATTATTTATGCCGAGTTTTTTTTCAGGGCCTCTTAATACCGCTATGGGAGTTATTTCTGCCCCTGTGCCGTTAAGTGTGGGGAGGACCCATATATCAAGCCCTTTCTTCATTTCGAGGTCATAGCCCTGATATTTGGACGAGGGACCTGGATTTGCCGTACAGATCGCAGTCGCCTTGGCAAGATCCATCGTTGCTCCTCCTCCGGCTGCCACGAGGAGATCCGCGGGGTCACTGTCTGACATTACGATCTCAGTCAGCCTGTCAACATCTCCTGTCCTGGGCTCTGAAGCTGAAGCATTAAAAACAAAGACACGTTCCTTGCCGAACAGCGGGCTGAAAACTTCCTGTGACACTAATGAGCTGTCCAGAACAAAATAAGGTTTTCTGGACTCACATTCAAGTCTTTTAATCAGGTCTCCGACTCCGTCATCAGAACAAATGACTTCTGTCGGGAAAACTGTCTTCCACCATGGTTCGGAATTCACAAACGCCTTCATATCAGCTGGAATATTTTTCATTTTTAGCACATCCCTTTAAAAATTTCTTATTATCACAGTGTACTATTTGCCGGTACCGGAAAGGTATTCCTCTATCTTCCGCAGGTCGTTCGGAGTATCGATCTCAATGGTGTCACGTTCGGTTATTATGCACTTTATGCAGTGCCCCCGTTCAATGACCCTCAGCATCTCAAGGCTCTCTGTTTTTTCAAGCGGGGTCTGCTCCCATTTTGAAAAATCAAGAAGAAAATCACGTCTCCATGCATACGGCCCAATGTGCTTGTACCACGACCCTCCTGAGATACGAGGAAATGGTATCGGAGAGCGGCTGAAGTAGAGCCCTTTCCCATTTTTATCAAAGACCATTTTAACGATGTCGGGAGATGTTATCTCTTCATCACGTTCGATCTTTTTTGCAAGAAGGACCAGTGATACTTCCTGGTCAGAGCTCAGCGCATCAATGAGCGGGTCTATCATGTCGCTGCCGACGAGAGGGTCATCGACCTGCACATTTATTACATATTCTGAAGGGATCCTCTCTGCCACCCATGCGACACGGTCTCCGCCGCTGGGAAGATCGGGCGGGGTCATCATCGCCTCTCCTCCGCTTTCACGGACAAGCTGAAATATCCTCTCGTCGTCAGCAGCAACTACGACTCTGTCTACACTTCTGCATTTTCTGACATTTGAGAGAACTCTTAGAACAAGAGGGACCCCTGCTATCTTAACAAGGGGCTTTCCTGGAAGTCTTGTGCTTGCATATCTTGCGGGGATCACTGCAAGGGTCTTCATCCCTCTAACCTCCTTCTCATACAGTCTATGCAGTGTATAACCGAAAATCTCGGCTTTCTAGACTGTCATTTTTTGGTTAGAAGCTAAGAATAATCCTCTTTATTATAATTGTCAAACATTTTTTGCATGAAAAATGGGGCGCCCATAGGCACCCCTGATACAAACTTTTTCTTGACAAGCCCGACTTTGTTATTGCTTATTCAAGCGTATATATTGTCCACTTCAGAGAGGCTGCCTTCTTTGCAGTTTTAAGATCACCCTTCAGGTAAAGTCCTTTGAACTGTTTATCTTCCCTCGGAGCAAGCACAGATTCTTCAATAAAGATATCTCCGATCTCCTGCCGGTCCTCTCCGACAAACGTGCAGGCAGCAGAAAATCTGACCTCTGAGTCTCCCTTATTAACTATCGTGATGTTTACCCCTTCAGACGTTATCTTGAGTCCGCGGTCCTCAACAGGAGCACCGTTGGGAATCTGTCCTTTCGAACTGAATACCGCGAAAGCGGGCATGGCAAAAATCAATATCATGATCATAGATATAGAGACAGCTATTCTTTTCAATCCGGGCAACCCCGCTTTCTTTTCTATAATTTATAGATTTTATCATATCAAGACGCCGCTTATCCGTTTCTTTACTAATAGTTCGTATAAGCAAAAAAACCTGTATCAGTTAAAAAGAGTGTCGTATCATTAAAATAAAGAGCGGCCCCTGTAAAGGAAGCCGCCCAGTATAAAGCCTGGCGGAGAGCAGAGGATTCGAACCCCTGGGGCTGTGACACCCAACTGATTTCAAGTCAGTCACCATAGACCACTCGGACAGCTCTCCACACAACGTTAATATTATAGCGACCTTTTCATTTCAGGCAAGTCTTTATGTCATTTTTTTTGGAGGAAACCATGTCTGAACAAAAAATGTCTTTTCGGGTGACAGGTATGACCTGCACGACCTGTTCCAAAATAGTTGAAAGAGCACTTGCGAAAGTGGAAGGAGTCTCATATGCTTCCGTCAATCTCGCAACCGAAAGTGTTTTTGTTGCTGCAGGAGAGTCTGTCACATTCAAGATGCTTGAAGATGCTGTAGAAAAAAGCGGTTATAAAATACTTAAAGAAGCCCCGGCAGATATTGATGACATTAAATACCGGGAGGCTCGAAAAGACCTCTTCTTCATTCTTCTTATTGGCATCCCTATGTCAGTTTTGATGTTCATGCACATGGCAGCAGGCATCCATTACAGCTGGTACGGAATAATGGAAATAATAGCAGGGGGCATCGCTATATTCTGGGGAGGACGCAAAACACTCAGAGGAGCATGGATCGCAGTCACACATGCCCACACTAACATGGATACTCTCATAGCCATCAGCGCTGCAGCCTCATGGGCGACATCTCTAATGCACTATTCAGGAATCGGCATCCCTTCCTTCGGTACAGTAGGGGTAATGATTCTGATGCTCCACCTGACAGGCAGATACATTGAATCCCGTCTTAGAGATAAGGCAGCAAAGCAGGTAAAGGCTCTTATGACCCTTCAGCCGCGCGAAGCCCGTGTCGTAAACGGCGGCAAGAACCTCATGGTGCCTGTAGAAGCAGTCAAGCCTGACACTATAATACAGATCAACCCCGGAGAACGGATCCCTCTTGACGGGATCGTTGAAGAAGGGCTTTCAGGAGTAGACGAATCTCTTTTAACAGGTGAATCCCAGCCAGTCGCAAAGGATACAGGCTCTGATGTCATAGGAGGGGCAATGAATTTATCCGGCATACTTATAGTACGGACAACAAAAGCAGGAGAGGATACGTTCCTCTCAAAAATGCTTGACCTTGTAAGGGAAGCACAGGGAAGCAAGGTCCCTCTTCAGGATCTTGCTGACAGGATAACGCTCAAATTTGTTCCAGCTGTAATATCATTTGCCATGATCAGTGCCTTGATGTGGTTTTTCTTTTTTGACAGGCTTTATGCATACATTGCCCCTGTCGCTGAATATCTGCCATGGCCTGCGGCATTCAGTTCCAATACATCTGCAGCAGTATATTCGTTCGTGGCAACATTGGTAATAGCATGTCCCTGTGCACTTGGACTTGCAACCCCTCTTGCACTTGTAGTCAGTACAGGCGAGGCCTCAAAAAACGGACTTTTGATCAGGAATGCGGAGGCGATCCAGACACTGCACGAAGTTGACTATGCCGTTCTTGACAAAACAGGCACGCTGACCGCAGGTGAACCCGAAGTACTTGAATGGGAACTGGAAGATGCTGCCATACCGTTCGTCTTCGCACTTGAATCCAATTCGGGGCATCCTGTCGCCAAGTCTGTCATCAGGATACTGGGCATTCCTGAATATGACAAACCGGAAAGCGCTGAAGAAATCCCTGGAGAGGGAGTCACTGGAAAATGGGGCGATTCGGAATGGTTCGTTGGCAGACCTTTAAACAGATCAAAATGGACGGCCAGATCAGCTCTTGCACGATCCATCGTTGAAGTAAGAAAAAACGGTATTCCGGTCGGTTTTTTTGCCATATCTGACCCGATAAGAGAAGATTCCAAAGAGGCCGTCTCCGACCTTGCACGGCTTGGCATAACTACAATGATGGCTACCGGAGACGGTATGGAAGCCGCATTTGAAATAGCTGAACAGGCAGGAATAGAAGACGTGAGATGGGAAGTCCGGCCCGAAGACAAGCTCTCAATAGTCAGGGAGGAACAGAGCAAGGGCAGAAAAATCCTTATGGCGGGCGATGGCATAAACGATGCTGCCGCGCTTAAGGGCGCCCATGTAGGCATCGCTATGGGCGGAGGCATGGATCTTGCCGTTGACAGCGCAGATATAGTGATCCTGAAAGGCGGCATCTCAAAAATAGTCTCAGCTGTTAAAATATCTGATAAAACGTGGCATGTGATCCGCCAGAATCTTTTTGGGGCATTTTTCTACAACAGCATTGCAATCCCCCTCGCAATGCTGGGGCTGCTTCATCCGCTCGTTGCAGAACTGGCGATGGCTGCAAGCTCTATAACAGTTATCCTGAATTCGCTTCGTATCTCAGGATCTGCAGATAATAAACAAGGGAGGGCATTACAATGAAAGAATTTACGCTTATAATTCCGGAAATGATGTGTGCTCATTGCGAAAAACGCATCCGTGAAGCAATCTCTTCTCTTAACGGAAACGTAATATCGCTTGATCTGGAGACGAAAATCGTAGTAGCAGAGGCAGATGTTTCTGAAGAAGAAATTATCAGAGCCCTTGACGAAACAGGATACGAGGCTCAAATAAAAAATTAATATGATAGAATTGCTTTATGCAAGGAGGAATTCAGAATGAAAAAGACATTGATATATACCCTAACAGCTCTGCTGATACTGCTTTCAGCAAATCTGGCCTTTGCACACCCTCCTAAAAATGTAACTTTAGCCTGGGACAAGGCATCCGATACCCTGACCATAACAGCAGACCACAGTGTCAATGACCCTGTTAAGCATTACATCCTTACGCTTACAGTCTTTGAGGGCAACAAGCAGCTGCTGCTTAAACAGTACAACAGACAGAGAGATGCAAGCGGTTTCAGTGACAGCGTTATCTTAAAAGGAATGAAACCTGGCTCGTCCGTACGCGTCCAGCTTGTATGCAACATCATGGGTTCAACGGAATCTGAGATAAAGATCCATTAATTATCCCGGACTCATCAATGAAGTTAAAAAAAGGGGAAGCCTGTCAGATATAAGCAGCTTCCCTTTTTATATTCCTCTTCAGGAAATACTAAGATAGGTAAGAAATTATTTATCGGTAACCTTACCGTCAGGCCAGAAAAATTTAGTAGCAGGACTGTTTCCTGAAGCAGCAGGAAACATCTTTTTGCCTTCCCAGAGGATCGAAGCACTGCCTGGTTTCCCGATCCTGACTCTGACCGGCAGGTCAGGACCAACCTCAAATTCCTTATATTCTCCTGGTTTCATAGTCCCTTCAAAAAGCAATTTTGCACCTTGGGTTATCTTCGTCCACACATAAGCATTTTCTGCGGTCAATCTTACTGTTTTTAGACTGGTGCTCTGTTTCGATGCCCCGTCAGCCTGTCCCTGGTCTTTAACGTTTAATTTTGCAGCAGTGCCTGTCTGCTGTTGCTGACCGTCCATCCACGAGAGGTCCGCTGGCACATCCATGCTCGCAGCATCGCCCGAAACAGAAAGGCCTCTTTTATCTGCAGACAACGGTGCCGCAGGTTCATTCTGGCCCGTTTGTTTTGATGTACCGGTTGTACCCCCTTCTATAGGATTCGTTGCCGAAGTTGTGATTTCTCCCCTGTACTGCCAGGTTATCCACGCTGCAGCTCCAAGTGACAGGGCTATCAAAAGATAGAGCCATAAAAAGGATCTTGGCTTGAACACCTCGTGAGAATCACTGTAATTTTTTTCGTCTCCGGCAGGAACAGGAGCTGTTTTCACTTTTTGCTTTTTCGTGACTGCATCGTAACTTTTCCATATTTCCTGAGCACTCAGGTAATCACAGTACTGTCTGACAAAACTACGCACGTAAGGGCCCTTCGGCAGATGCTCAAGGTTTCCTTCTTCAATAGCAGCCAGATAATGTTTTTGTATTTTAGTTGCATTTGAAATATCTGCGATAGAAAGCCCCTGGGCTTCCCTTATATTCCTCAGACGGAATCCTAGTTCCTTTATCTGGATATGTGCCTTTTGTTCTTCATTATGAGTTTCCTTTTTTTCCAATCTGCCGCCCCCTCTCTGCGTTTATACGCATCTCTCTTACCACCGCGGCAGGATCCGGCTTACCAAATATTGCACTTCCCGCGACAAGCACATCACACCCATGCCTTATCGCAAGTTCCGTATTGTCCGGACCTATTCCGCCATCCATCTCTATAAGATAGTCTCCTCCGTTTGCTCTGCGCCATTCTGCCAGAGCCGATACTTTTTTCAAAGTTTCTGGTATAAATGACTGCCCTCCGTACCCAGGATTTACTGACATTATCAGGACAAGATCCGCCATATGCAGGATAGGCTAAAGGATCTCGACAGGCGTACCAGGATTAATGGAAACTCCGCAGGGAACCCCTTCATTTCTTATGCACTGAAGCACCCTGTGAAGATGCGGAGTCGCTTCAGCATGGACAGTCAGGACGGAAGGCCTCTCTGCAAGGAACATTCCTGTAAAAGCTTCCGGGGGCTCTACCATTATATGCACATCTATGAATTTATCATTGTATTTCTTTCTTAGTGCTTTTAAAAGAGAAGGCCCGTATGAAAGGTTCGGCACAAAATGTCCGTCCATTATATCCAAATGGAGCCATTCCGCCTCTTTCACAATTTTATCAATGTCCCTCTCCATATTTAGGACATCCGCAGAAAGGAGTGAGGGTGATATGATCACACTCTTTCCTTCCATCTCTTTTATCAGTTGAAACGATCCTGCCATACGAAGTCGCCTCCAAGATAAATAGTAACTATAGCATGTCCTGTGAAAGGGACATTCATCGAAATATACTCGTTGCTGTTTGCCATTACATCCTTTATTACTTTGGTCCCAGTATCATCTGTAAGTTCTATCTTAAGAGAGAGAGACTTGCTGAGCGGCGGAACCTGGTATCTCAGTTTGGCTGTTTTCTTGGGCACGGCAGGGAGAGGTTTTTCCGGCTGTGAAACCTTTACGGCATCAGCTTCATTTTTAACTTCCTGTTTTTTCGGTTCCTTAGAAGCATCTGCTGCCGGTGGTTCAGACAGTTTAGTCGGTATATCCGATGGTTCTGTATTTTTTATTACCACAGTCCTGACAGCTGCGGCTCGCTGTGAATCCTGGTCATTAGCCGGAGGAGTTTCAGAGGATGTCTCGCCAGGTTTTAAATCTCTTGCTATTGTGAGGTTTATCAGTGTACCGGCAGGAACATTCGCACCATTTTTAGGATTGGTCCTAAGTACCGTACCCGCAGGAACTTCTGCAGAAGGTGTCTCTGTCTGGCTGCCGACAGTCAGTCCTATCTGTTCGAGCACCTGAGTCACCACATCCACTCCCTGCCCCTTCAGGTCTGGAACACTTACGAACGACCCGCCGCCGGTTCCGCCTGTGCTTACAAGAAGATTGACCATGCAGTTAGCCGCTACCTGCTGCGGAGCTGCCGGATTCTGGGCTATTATCGATCCTGCAGGCTTAAGCTTGTCTGTCACCCTGATTATCTTATCTACTTTGAACCCGGCTTCGCTGAGTCTTTTTACACCTTCCTCAAATTTCAGTCCCCTCACATCAGGAATCGGAAGTATGGATCCGCCTTTGCTTACCCTTAGGATAACCACTTTCCCCTTTGATACCTTCTCGCCTGACGGAAGGTTCTGTGAAATTACAGTATCTGCTCTTTCAGGAGAATCAACCTGATCAACTTTAGCAAGAAGACCTTCTTTCTGAAGAGCATCTACTGCATCTACAAGCTGCAGACCCACCATATTGGGGACACTTGCACTTTTATCTTCGACAAACACCGTCTTTATCCCAAAATATGCACTGGCTATGATAACTATAAATGCTATGACCATGCCCCAGCGATGAACTTTACCCATAAAACGCTCTCCTTCCCATCTATTTGCGCTTTACAAGGAGCGCCAGATAGAAACCGTCGATCCACGGAAGACCCGGCGATATCACCGTGCCATACGGTTTGCCTTTTGCCATCAGTTTATGACTTTTTTCAACAGTAACTTCAGTTAGTTCCGGATGCTGAGCCATTACAGCAGCTACGACCTTCTCGTTTTCTTCTCTGAACATGCTGCATGTGCTGTATGCCACGAAACCTCCGGGGGCGACAAGAGATACAGCCCGGTCAAGAAGTTTGATCTGCAGTGCGGCAGCTTCCGAAACCATCTCGGGAGTTATCCTCCATTTGCTCTCGGGATGTCTGCCCCACGTCCCGCTTCCGGTACAGGGGGCGTCCAGAAGTATAGCCTTTGGCTCTGTTTTAGGTTCAAGCAGCAGTGAATCACCGCAATAAAAACTGACTCTGTCTCTGGTGTGCATTCTTATCATTTCATACTCTGCGGACTTTATTCTGCCTTCCGAGATATCCCATGCCTCTATCCTTGCTCCCGGCATTATATCGGCAAGCTGTCCTGTCTTTATTCCACGTCCGCAGCACATGTCAAGCATAGGCTCACCTTTCCAGCGCCTGGAAAAAGCCTCGGCAACGAACATTGATGATTCGCTCTGCGGAGTTATCCTGCCTTCTGAAAAGCCAGGGATGTCAAGCGGGTAAGGATTGGCAGGGGTGCGGACTGATTTTTGCAGAAAAGGAGATGCCCATGCTTTTTTTCCTGATGACCGGTACTCCTGCAGCCATTCTTCTCTGTCCACTCCGTTTGAAAGTCTAAGGGAAAGATACGTTCTCATTCCGCTTGACCTCACCAGACGCTTTGCTTCAGGTATAGACAGGTCTTTCGACCACTGAGCAGCCGCCCACCCCGGTATTCCCCAGTAAAGAGCCTGGTCCCTGAGCGCGCTGCTTTTTTTCAGCTCGGCAAGGTATGGCTTTGCTTCATCTGCAACCGTATGAAGGACCGCATTGACAAGTCCGATATCGCGATCTTCACCCTTTGATTTTATTGCCTGCACAAGGCCGTTGATAAGAACAGGTAGTGCAAAATATTTAAGTTCCACTATCCCTGCTATTCCAATGATAAGAGCGTTTTGCGTAAGTGCAGTCATATCTTTGGTGCTGCGTCTGCAGTACTTCATGAGCAGATGCTTCCAGAGTCCCTGTCTTCTGAGCGAGCAATAAACAAGGGTAGCCGCAAGCACCCTGTCAGAAGGGGCAATATCCGTATATAATTTCCTGAGCGCTTCCGCAGCAAAGGCGCCTTCATTTACATCACCATAGACCTGGAGCGCTGCTTCAATACCTCTCATCGGGGTCGATCACCTCTATGTGCGTAAACCGCATTTTTCATGGAGCATTCCATACAAATATAACAAAAAAGGAGGCAGCCCAATGCTACCTCCTGACATTTTACACTATTTCCTAGTCTCTGCGCATCCCTCTGAGAGCCAGCAGCCTTACCAGCTGAAGAACCGTCATGACAAGAGCCGCTACATAAGTCAGAGCTGCCGCGTCAAGAACAGCTTTTGCACCGCCCACTTCATTCCTGGCAAGAAGACCTGTCTCTGAAAGGAGCCTGAGAGCCCTCGCGCTTGCATCAAACTCAACAGGAAGAGTCACAAGATGAAAGACAAGTACTCCGCAGAAAAGGAGTATCCCGGCATTGAGCAGCGGGGTATAGCCCATTATCAGTCCTATGAAGAAGAGAGGCATGGACATCGTAGAACCTATATTAACAGCCGGAACGATAGAATTCCTGAGACGAAGAAAAGCATAACCCTCTTTATCCTGGATAGCATGCCCCACCTCATGAGCAGCAACACCTATTGCGGCAATGCTTGAATTACCCGAAACTGCATCTGAAAGGCGAAGCACCTTGCTCCTTGGATCATAATGATCTGTAAGGTGGCCCTGTATCCTCTCAACTCTTACATTTCCAAGTCCGAACTTATCCAGCAAAACTCTGGATACATGGTCAGCGGTCACACCGCTGACAGATCTGACCTCACTGTATTTTGAAAAAGCTCCCTTGACCTTGAACTGGGCCCATAGAGAAAAGAGCATCGCAGGTATCAAAAGAACTATGGTCGGGTCTAAATACGGGAACAGCATTTTACGACACCTCCGTTATAATAAACGATATTAGTCTATATTAGTCAAACTAATTATGTCTTCCGTAAAATCCCGCAATCTCCTCCGCGACTCTTTCCTGCTCTTCCGGCAGAAGTTCAGGGAAAATAGGAAGCGCAAGAACGGTCCCTGCCAGCATTTCTGATACAGGGAAATCGCCCTCTTTGTAACCAAGGTATGAGAAACAGTGCTGTAGGTGAAGGGGAAGCGGATAGTATACTCTTGTCACTATTCCTTTATCCTCGAGATATGCCTGTAGTTCGTCCCTTCTCTCTGCTTTCACCACATACTGATGATATACATGTCTGTTGCCTGTCTCTTCTGCAGGAGGAGTCACTTTGTCGAGAAGCCCTTTTTCTTTGAAAAGGAGCATATATCTTTCAGCAACGATCCTCCGTTCTTCGTTCCATTCCTCAAGATGACGGAGCCTGACTCTTAGTATTGCAGCCTGGATTGCATCAAGTCGGCTGTTGATCCCGACTTCTTCGTGAAAATACGTCCTGCCTGAACCATGGACTCTGAGACTTTTTATGCGGTCCGCCGCCTCTTTGCCGTGAGGGATGGAAACCATACCTCCGTCGCCGTAGCAGCCAAGATTTTTTGTCGGGAAGAATGAAAAACATCCCAGATCTCCCATAGCCCCGGCTCTCCATATCTTTTTATCTATCACCCTATGCGCACCTATCGCCTGAGCACAGTCTTCTACAAGTGCTATCCCTCTCTGCTTAAGCTCATCCCTGATCAGCTCCAGCCTGCATGTCTGTCCGAAAAGGTGCACTGGAAGGACTGCTTTGGTCCTCGGAGTAATTTTTTCCATGACCGATTCCATGGAGAGATTGTACGTATCTGGATCAACATCAGCAAAAACAGGTTTTGCTCCGTTTCTTGTTATACAGCTTGCTGTTGCAAAGAAGGTAAATGGAGTAGTTATTACTTCGTCTCCTTCTTTGAGATCAAGCGACATAAGAGCCAGAACCAGCGCATCTGTACCGGAAGCGCATCCGACCGCACTTTCCACCTCCAGATACGCAGCTATCTCCTTCTCAAGACATTCTACTTCGGGCCCCAAAATAAAGTGCTGCGACTCAAGGACTCTATCCAGCGCAACCCTTACCTCTTCTTTTACCCTATTGTAATTTCTTGTCAGATCAAAGGACGGTATTTTTTCCTGTACTGCCATACCTCTATTCCTCCCCTGTTAAAAATGCTTTATTCTGTTGAGCAAGGCCATTCATTTTTGCTAGGATGTTTCTTCTCTCATATGGTTTTTCGAGAACCGCATGAGAATGGCGGAGATGCTCTTTCATTAATGAATCCGCTGACTTTTCATCCCCTGACATTATAGATGCCAGAATCCTTCTGTGTTCCTCTGAGCTGTAATTATTTTCCTCTGTGAAAGGATCGTAGAAAAGAATATACACATTGGTCCGAAGGATTATGTTTTCAACGTACTCGATAAGTACTATGTTTTTGCTTGCGTTAGCTATTAGCCTGTGAAAATTATTGTTTGCTTCAAGGCTGGACTGTATATCCCGGGCAATAAATGATGATTCCTCATCTTTAAGCACCTCTTCGAACCTTTCCGCCATGCGTCTGTCGATCCCTTTCCTGCAGGCAAGCTGAACGCTGAGAGCTTCAAGGTATTGCCGCACATCATAGGCTCCCTCGATCTCTGCCGCACTGGGAGCAGCTACTCTTGCTCCGCTGTTGGGGATTATCCTTACAAGCCCCTCGCTCGCGAGGCGTCTGAGAGCCTCCCTTACAGGGGTCCGGCTGACCCCCATCTCATTTGAGATCTTAACTTCTGGGAGCCTCTCACCCGGCTTGAGCTGCTTGTTTACTATTCTGGTCCTAAGCTCATGGTACACAAAATCTGACGATGTATTATAGTAATTCGAATAATGTATCACTAATTTTCCCCCTGAAACCTCTATCTTGAAAATAGGACGATATCTCCCGATCAAACAACTTCTCATCATAACATATATTCATACTATGGCAAGTTTGACATAAATCGTTTTATGAATAGAATTATCCCATGCATAAACGACTATTAGTCCTTTTTCTCTCCTTCGGCACGATAATCGCCTTCGGCTATGCCCTTGGCGGCCTTGGCGGCTATATTTTCGGACAGGGTAAGCCGCTGACGATAGCCGCCGGACTTATAGGAGGGATCATTTCAGCCCTGCTCGCGCTCAAAATATGGAAG
>JAQVPO010000139.1 GCA_028702015.1 Synergistaceae bacterium
CGAGACCGCGTCATTTATACAAAAATCTTTTCCTACGTACTTATATTTGTGATCCATATTTTTCTCTCCCTGTTCTTTACAGCATACGGGCAAACCTTAAAACATCATGGAAATAAAACAATGCAGGCGGGGCATTAATGTTTTACGCCTGCATTGCCGATCCCGGATCAGTTTCCTTTGTTCGCTTTCAGCACAGAGCGGCCCATATAGCAAAATACTACTGATATTATCGGAGTTAAGATACTGTTGAAAACATATGGGAAATATTCAAAGGTGCTCACACCAAGGGTAGCAGAGATAAACAGCCCGCTTGTTGTCCATGGGATCAGAGGATCTACAGCAGTACCTCCCTCTTCTGTAGCCCTTGAAAGCATGCTGGGATCAAGCCCCATATCTTCAAAGGGTTTTTTGAAAAGCCGCCCGTTTAATGAAATTGTAAAATAGATCACTGCGGTTGCCATAAGGCCGATAGTGCTGCTTATTATTGCTGCAAGCATCAGGCCCCCTACGCTTTTTACCCTGTTTGTTATGCCAATGATTATCGTTTCCAGGACTTTTGTTTTATCAAGGATACCTCCGAGGCTCAGAGCAAGAAGCACGAGAGATATAGTCCACATCATGCTCTGTATACCTCCGCGGGAAAGCAGGCTGTCTACGCTTTCCATACCGCTCTGTATGTGATATCCCTGATTGATTATTGCAAGAGCCTTGCTGATTTCTGTCCCCTGGAAGATCACGGCAAAGGCGACCGCAAGAAATATCCCGATGAGCATGTTGATGATAGCTGGCACTTTTTTGACACTGAGTCCGATTACTACGAGCAGAGGCAGCATTACTACGATATTCAGGTTGAAATGGTCCTGCAGTATAGCAAGCATATTATTGACCTGGGTGAAATCTATGCTGGCAGAGGTGTATTTAAGTCCGATCATCGTATAGAGCAGAATAGAAATTATACATGCTGGAATCGCGGTATACATCATCGTGGTTATATGACGGTAGAGATTCGTCTCTACAATACCGGCTGCAAGGTTGGTAGTATCAGAAACAGGAGACATCTTATCACCGAAGAATGCACCGCCTACGATCATACCGGCAGTAATAGGTGCAGGGATACCCAGTCCGTTGCCGATAGCCAGAAGGGCTATACCGATTGTGCCTATAGTTCCCCATGAGGTCCCTGTTGCTATAGACGTAAGAGAGGCGATCACGAATCCGGTAGGCAGAAACAGCGATGGACTCAGTATCTTGAGGCCATAATAAATCAGCGCTGGGACAGCTCCGCATGATATAAATGTGCTTATCACCGCACCTACCAGCATAAATATTATCAGGCATTCGAGGCATCTTCCTATTTGATCAAAGACCCCCCGAGATATCTCTTCCCATGTGAATCCAAAGAACATTCCGAATATACCTGCGGTAATTACTGCAATAAGCATTACAACGTGTAAATCAAGTGCAAATACAAACCTGCCGACAGCAAGTATTCCAAGAACTGTTACAAAACATAGTATCGCAAGTCCCTGCGAAGGTTTTTTTTCTTTTGCCTGTTCCAAATCCTACACCACCTAATATTTTTTTGTAAAACACGTATTGGGAATATGTACGTCAAAAACTGAATACAGCACCTGCAAGCATATTTTTTCTAATACCACCTCTTTCATATAAAACATACGTCAGAACAATGTTTTTGACATATTGCTCAAAGCAATGCCTAAAACGTCATCGATGTGTTTTTTCATTAACAGCTGTGCTCCAGCTAAATCTTTGTTGCGTATATATTCAACAAATTTAAAGTGTTCCCTTATAGAAACATCTATTGAACCCTCAGTAGCGCTGAGCCACATTACTCTTTGAAGTTTTTCTATCGTGCATACAAGCTGCTCAAGCATGATGGGATTGCCAGTGATCTCCGCAAGGCATAGGTGAAAATCATTATTTGATTTGATCAGGGGAGAGAATTTTGGCTCTTCGTCAGTATAAGACTCTAATTTATCTGCCAGCGTCTCCAGCCTCTGAAGCTGATCTGCTGTTGAAGATTTTATTGCAAGGCACAGATTAGCGTTCTCTAAAACCCACCTGTATTCGAACAGGTTTTTTACATCCGAATAAGATATATCTGAAACCATATACCCCTTATACGGAAATACCTTTATCAGTCCATCGCATATAAGTTTTGCAAGAGCTTCGCGTATAGGGGTCTTGCTAGTGCTGTATATTTCTGCAAGCGACTGTTCTGTCAGCATCGTCCTGGGTTTCAGCCTCAGCCATAATATATCCTGTTTCAATGATAGATATATGTTATCGACTAAATTATTTTTGCCTGCGGTTTTATCTGCCATTCTGCATTCCCCCTCATAGATCTCTATGGATAACAATAAGCGGTAGAATATCTTGCAATATATCGCAAGATATTCTACCAATACAAAATATCTTTAGCAACATAAGCAAATTAATTTATGCGTATGATTTTTGAGGATTGTCCCCGCATAACAGAAAACAGATTCTGTTTTTAAAAATCGGCATAGGACATATGAATAATTACAAGAAAAGATCTGATAGAGACATCAATCCATTTACAGACCTATCGCATGACTTACATTCACGCGGCTTAACAGGGATCAGGAAACCAGTCTTTTTAGCAGTGGAAAAGGCATGAGGAAAATCAATTATGATTGCGGAGATAAGAAATATAATCATGGTCCTTCATTTTAAAGACAGGTTTTGGGAATATGCCATGAGCAGGTTTATTTCACATTAAACCTTATTTCTCCTCACATTATCAAAGCCGCAATGAAAAAGAAAAGCTGCAGCGGCGCTGCAGCTTTTCCAACTCTTCCGGCAGGATCATTCACAACACTGTATTTTACATAAATCAGTGGCTTTCGTTCTGAATACCCCTTACTCCCGCATAATCTGCACAGACTGCAATATGGCTGCCAGTCATAGTTTCAATAAAAAAGTTTACACTATTCTTCCCACGGAACGATTTTCCCTGGATTCAGTATGTTGTTGGGATCAAAGGCAAGCTTAACTCTTCGGATAAGGTCAATCTGGGCTTCATCAAGAAATAACGGGACGTATTTCAGCCTCTTGAGACCAACTCCATGCTCCCCTGTAAGTGTTCCTTCCAGTTTTTTTACAATATCATATACTTCCAGCCGAGCGTTTTCAATTACTGCATGCCAATTCGGCATATCTTCTTCAATGTAAAGCGTTACATGCATGTTTCCATCCCCAAGATGTCCGTAAGCTGCATATTCCACGCCATGCCTGCGGCAAATAAGCCCCAGTTCATCCATAAAACACGGAATGCTGCCAGTCGGAACAACAACATCCTCATTGGCAAGCTGAACAGGAGCAAAGGCCCATACTGCTTCAGCAACACTTTTACGTCCTTTCCAAAGCTTATCTCTGCTTGTCCTGTTATCTGCAACAAAGACCTCAAGAGCGCCGCACTCGATACAAATATCTCCGATACGTTCTATTTCATCTGCAAGATGATCTCTGTTGTTGCCCTCGTATTGAAATATAATATGAGCCTTGGCTTCTTTGGTATATGGAAACTTTGTCTGGAGATATTTTTCGGTGAGCAGCATTGACTGCTTGTCCATAAACTCAATTGAACTCGGTATTGCTTTCCCGCGTGTCATAACCTTAGGCACAGTTGCCAGTGCAGTAGAGATTTCGGGAAACGGAACGAGCAGGTCTACAACAAAAGAGGAAAGCGGGAGGAGTTTAAGTATAACTTTTGTTACTATACCGAGAGTCCCTTCAGAACCAACCATCAGGTGTACAAAATCATAGCCTGTTACATCTTTCCTGCGCTTTCCTCCAAACCATGTTACAGCACCGTCGGGCAGTACGACCTCCATACCAAGCACATTGCTGCCGGTAGGACCGTATTTTATAACCTTATTACCACCCGCGTTCTCTGCAACATTGCCTCCGATGAAAGAAGCATCGCCGCTGCATGGATCACCGGCATAAAGAAGGTGGTGATCTGTTGCAGCTTTGTTAATTTCTGCTGTCACAACACCTGGCTCAACTGTGATGGTTAGATTCTCTTCATCAAACTCGAGAATACGATTCATTCTTTCCAGTGAAAGCTCAATTCCCTGCGCTGCGGGAACAGCTCCTCCCGACAGACCAGTTCCTGCTCCGCGCGGAGTAACAGGAATACGATGCTTATTAGCGTATTTCATAAGAGCAGATATCTGTTCTGCAGTTTCTGCAAAACAAACTACTTCTGCACTGTATTGTTTATCCCATAAGTGCAGCGCAACCTCATCTTTTGAATAAGCATCTATTTTCTCCTTGTCTACGGAGACACCTGATTTTCCAAAAATATTTA
>JAQVPO010000140.1 GCA_028702015.1 Synergistaceae bacterium
AACTCTGTGATGTCCTTGTACGCCCGCAGATAAGGGCAGCAGGTATATCCATGCTCCCTGCAGGAATAATATTGACTGGCGGAGTTTCGAAAACAGAAGGCATAGATGCTTTTGTACTGGATATAATGGACCTTCCTTCCAGAGTCTCCTCGCCCATTGATGCCAGCAGAATGCCTCCTGGAAGGAATACCCAGGAATACTCAGCAGCGGCAGGCATTATAAGATACATCACGGAAAAGGAGAGAGATCCGTTCCGCTATCTTGACAATCCGCTGATCCGCGGGATACCTGCAGAAGATGCCGGCAGACCTTCAATAGTACCTGAAACAAGAGTCAGGATTAAACTGGATGAAAACAACAAGGCATCGGGGTCCGGCTTTAATCCGCTTGAAGGTTTGAAAAATGCCTTTAAGGATCTGTTTTAGATATGACCCTGAATAACTAAAAGGGGGATTTTTTGTGGTCGATATGACTGAGATATTTCAGCTTGATAAATCAAATTACCCTACAAGAGAAGTAATAAAGGTCGTTGGTGTCGGAGGAGCAGGCAACAACGCGCTAAACCATATAATAAGAGGCGGACTCAATGGAGTTGAATTTATAGCCGCAAATACCGACATGGCGCATCTTGAGCTCTCTGAGGCCCAGAACAGGATTATTTTGGGCAAAGAGCTGACTAAAGGTCTTGGCGCAGGTTCTGACCCTGAAATAGGGTTTAAATCTGCCCAGGAATCCAGGGAAGAGGTAAGAGCTGCTATTGAAGGTTCAGATATGGTCTTCATAGCGGCAGGTATGGGCGGCGGAACAGGTACGGGAGCAGCCCCTGTTATAGCCTCAATAGCCAAAGAAGCGGATGCCCTTGTTGTTGCTGTGGTCACGCTTCCTTTTTCCTTCGAGGGAAAGCGCCGGATATCTCAGGCACTTCAAGGTGTAGCCCAGCTGAGAGATAAAGTGGATGCTCTCATAATCATACCAAACGACAGGCTTTTAAGCATAACGGAAAAAAAGACCACTATAAACGACGCATTCAGGATAGCAGACGGAGTGCTCCACCAGGCTGTGCAGGGTGTAACAGACCTTATTCTTCGTCCGGGACTGGTAAATGTTGACTTTGCAGATGTGAGGACAATAATGTCAAATGCCGGCTCCGCGATAATGGGCATAGGAGAGGGTTATGGAGAGAAACGCGCTGCAACCGCTGCCTATAATGCAATCAACAGTCCGCTGATGGATACGAATATGAATGGTGCGAAGGGGATACTCTTCAACATCACCGGCGGAGCAAATGTCGGGATACATGAGATAAACGAAGCAACAAGGATCATCACGGAAGCGGCGGACGAAAATGCTTTCATAATATGGGGACATGTTTTTGATCCGGAAATGGATGATTCCATACAGATAACTGTAATTGCAACTGGTTTCGACAATCATGAAAATAAAGAAGTTTCTTACGATCCAGGGTTTTCAAAGAAAGTCGACATATCTGCTGTAAGACATCTGAACGCTTTCAGCTCTACCAGAAGCGCACCGCAGGTCCAGCAGTCTGCTGATCTGTCGGACAAGAGGACTGCCTCAAAGGTTTTTTCTGTCTCTGCTGCTAAAAGCGCAATTCCGGATAAGCCTGTCGGAGCTTCAGAAGAAAACCTTTCCGGCAGCATCAGGAAAGCTGTGCATGAAGAAAGCAGGCAGTCCCAATCGCCCCGTTCTTCACAGGAACAGGATACCCCTGCTGTAATAAGGGCTGCCAGGACAGTTCCGTCGCAGCCTATCCAGATCCAGGACGAGGATATGTTTAAAGGAAGCGGCGCCCCGGTAGACCAGTTTGACATACCTGCTTACTTAAGGCGGAGGCGTGAATCCTGAAAAAGAAAAAAGAAGGACGCTCCTGCACAGGCAAGATAACCGCATGGCAGAGCTGGAAAGAATATCGCATGGATGAAGAGTGCGTAACAGAGCTGCCCAAGGGAGGAGACCTCCCTTGGGCGCTCTTTTATCCTGCAGATTACGCAGTGGCTTCATCAAGCCTGGGATATCATTATATTTACAGGGCACTTAAGGAACTGGGAGTTGCTGCGGAACGTTTTTGCAGCGAGCCTGTGCCGTTTCGCAGCATAGAGGGGGATACTCTTCTGGAGCGTTTCCCTGTCATTACAGCGAGCGTTGCATATGAAGGGAATGCGGAGACATTTTTCAGGTGGCTCAGCTCTGCCGGCATACCCCTTCTTTCTGAGGAGAGGAAATTCGGAAGCTTTGCAATCATCGGTGCAGGGGGAGCCATGTCATACATCAATCCGCTCCTTCTTTCAGCGGTCTGTGATTTTATAATTTTAGGCGACGCCCTTGATGCACTGCCTCTTGCTGTCGAGGCTCTGCGCAGATATCTTGCTGACGGCAATAAGGCAAAACTGCTCGAAGATCTTGCAGAACATCCGTCGATACTGGTTCCATCTCTGCATATAAGTAACGGCAGTGTGGCGGCAAAAAGAGTACTGGGCAATGTCCAGCCGCTTGATGCAGAGCATCCGATGAACAGTACATGGCTGACTCCCAGAAGTTCATTTGGCAGGACTTTGCTTGTGGAACTCCAGAGAGGCTGTGCCCGTAACTGCTCTTACTGCACACTCCCTGGGTGCTTCGGAAAGATGAGATACAGGAACGCAGGTATGATAAAAGAGAGACTCGAACAAATATTTTCAGTAAACGATGTCGAGCAGGTCGGACTGGTGACACCGGAGGCAGGCGATCATCCGCAAATCGAAGATATGCTGGATTTTCTTGAAAGTAAAAATAAAAGTGTTTCTTTTGCCTCCCTGAGGATAGACCGGCTTACAGAAAAGGTAATTTCCGCCCTTAAAAGAGGGGGGCGGCACAGCATAACGGTTGCTCCGGAAACAGGCAGCGATGAACTTCGTTTTTCGTGCGGTAAAAAATTTACCAATGATATAGTTTTGGAAAAACTGCATATGGCAAGTTCTATGGGGATAGATCAGGCTAAACTCTATTTTATGACAGGGCTGCCGGGTGAGACAGATGAGGATATCAGGGCTATAGCAGACCTGTCTGTAAGAATAATTGAAGAAACCGGACTTAATCTGATACTTTCAGTTAACCCTTTTGTTCCTAAACCGGGCACAGTGTGGAGCAGGATGGAATTTGAAGGAACGTCGGGAATAAAAAAGAAATATGAGATACTTGCGCAGGGGCTCTCAAAAATAAAAAGGAAAAGGCCGCAGCTGAGGATAACAAGTCCCAAGGAGGCGGAAAGCGAATTTGAACTTGCGTGGTACAGCTATAATGAAAGTGCTGCACTGGCAAAAAATAAGGGGATTTCAAAAAAAGTGCGTTTTGATGATGCCGCCAGGGCTAAAACACTGTTAGAATTAGAACGTCTATGGTAGTTCAATAAGAGGGGGTGACTGCATGGTTACAAGGAGAACGCGGAACTACAAGGAAAAGAAGCCAATGACTACGTTTGGACAGCTGATACTGCCTTTAACTGTAATAATGGCGGTCGCACTGCTTTTTTTCAGCGTAAAGCTCTTCTTCTTCAATTCAAATGAACCGGACAATATCGTTTTAAACAAACAGGAAACAGCAGGACAGAAAACAGTCAGTCCTGTGCCTGAGGAGAAACTCCCAGCCCAGAAACTTCCTGATCAGCCAGTGCAGAAGAAGGTAGAGATCAAGCACGCTCAGCCTGTAGATATCAAAAAGGAAAATCAGCAGAAAGAAGAATCAATGGAGACGGCGGCTGTAAAAGCCCCCGCAAAATCTTCCGGGGCAGTAAAAGAGACTGCAGAGCAGAAGAAAAATAAACAGGCCGCAGTCAAAGAATCCAGGTGGGATGTCCAGATAGGAGCTTTTTCATCAAAGGAAAACTCACTTCAGCTTATAGAAAAAGTGAAAGCACAGGGATACACAGCTTACCTGACTGAAGATAAGAAAGACGGTACCATCTTCTATAAAGTTCGTGTTAAAAACCCGAATACCGGAAGAGATGAAGCAGAAGCTTTTGCTAAGAAGCTTGAAAAGGACGGATATCCCTTTTTTCTTGTTGAGATAAAGTAGCCTTTGTTAAAAATATAAAGTTACGAAAGGTCGCTGTTTTGATGTCTGGTTTTGTTAAAGAGGTCACGCCCCGCATGCAGGCTCTGCAGTATGTCGCTGAAGAGCTTTTATTTCCTTGGCATGTGCGGACTGTTGATATACCACTCGGCTCTGCCCTCGGGAAAAGGATCTCCGGGGATATCTCTGCAGAAGAACAGTATCCGCCGTTTACAAGAAGCCTCAGGGATGGTTTTGCAGTATGCAGCTCTGATGTTGTAGCAGCAACTCCAGGGACTCCGACATT
>JAQVPO010000003.1 GCA_028702015.1 Synergistaceae bacterium
AGAGGAAGTGCCCAACATGACTAACATGATATTTTTCCCGATGCTCGAAGATTATCCTTCTGATGAAAGTTTTGTAAGCGGATGCAAAGAACGCGGACTGCTTTTAAACGCTCTCTCTCCGCGTAGGATCCGTCTCGTAACGCATCTTGATGTAAACAGGGAAGATGTTGAAAGGGCTGCCGCAATAATCCTTGAGGTAATATCTAAGTGACAGGATTATACTCCAGCAAAGAAATCGAATTAATATCGGAATGGATGATAGAGGAAGTCCTGCGCAGCGGAGCTTCTGGAGCAGATGTGCTGTATTCAGAAGGAGCCGGTTCCGGAATATCGCTTAAAGACGGTGAAATTGAAGAATGTGTTACAGGTTCTACTTCCGGTATTGGTGTAAGGACTATCATGTCCGACGGCAGGCAGGGAATATCATATGGCAACAGGCTTGACAGGCCTTCCCTTAAAGAACTTGTGGAATGGAGTCTTTTCAACTGCAGAAATGCTGAACCAGAAGAGGGGATCCGGCTTTATGATGGCAAATTGATCTCAGACCCATCTATTGATCTCGAAGACCCTGATATTGCCGCCCTTACCCCTCAGAAGAGAATGGAGTTCTGCAGGATAATGTCAGAAAGCGCAATGTCTGCTAACAGCGGTAAGGTGTTGTCTGTCAGGAGTGCTTCATGGCATGACGGATGGGGATCCTCTTTCTACTGTACAAGCACCGGACTCAATGGTTGGGAACGTGGCAGCAGTGCAAGCTGTGGCGTGACGGTGATAGCGAGTGACGGGAAGAACACTGAGATGGGCGGTCACGGTCTTGAATCACGAAGACTCGATGAGCTTGACATAAGAAAGGTAGCCCTTGAGGCTGTTGATAAAACGGTAAGAGCGCTTGGCGGCAGGCCGATAAAGACAGGTCCTTATACAATAGTGATAGAACCAGAAACTGCTGTATTGCTGATCGATGTGATAGGAGATCTTTTCTGTGCTCCTGAAATACATAAAGGAAGATCTATGATGGCGGATCGTCTTGGAACCAAAGTCGCATCCTCATGTGTTACTCTTATAGATGACGGAAGGATCCCCTGGAAGGCAGGAACAGGTTCGTGGGATGCGGAAGGAGTTCCGACCGGGAGGACATTGCTTATTGAAGATGGCAATGCCAGATCTTACCTATATAATCTTCAGTACGCGTTTAAGGATGGAGTTGTTTCTACAGGAAATGCATGCAGGGGCATGTCTTCTCTGCCGGATGTCGGCACTTCAAACCTTTTGCTTCAAGCCGGAAGCGAAACGCCGGTCTCTATTATTTCTGCAGTAAAATCAGGCTTTTACCTTACAGAAATGATGGGACTTCATACTATAGATCCTGTCAGCGGAGATTTTTCTGTGGGAGCAAAAGGACTGCTTATCGAGAACGGTGTCATAACGAGCCCGGTGAGCGGAGTTACTATAGCATCCAATTTGATGGACTTTTTAAATAACATAGTTGCCGTCGGTTCTGACCTTACATTCTTCGGATCGACTGCAGCCCCGACGTTGGTGGTGGAAAATATTGTTGTTGCAGGTGAGTAAAAAAATATCAAGGATATTGTCCTTTGCTTTGCTTATTTTAGTTATTATGGCTGTATCTGCGTCTGCAGAGACCCTTTCCCTATGGTACGGCGATATTAAAAAAGGAGAAATATCTGCCAGGAATAACCCTCTTAAGG
The DNA here is from genome assembly GCA_028702015.1 of Synergistaceae bacterium. Taxonomy (GTDB): domain Bacteria; phylum Synergistota; class Synergistia; order Synergistales; family Synergistaceae; genus Caenicola. Next base: position 1,710 of record JAQVPO010000003.1, read on the forward strand.
GCAAAGATGTAGCAATTGAGGAAATTATAACTGCGCTTGGGCTCGCAAGAACAGGTAATCTCCAGGGCATAGTGGTAATTATTGACGGCAAAAAAATGGAATTCTGGAATAATTCAAGCGTGGTAAGAGTAAACGGTGCGATCGTCAGTCTTCCGTACCCTATTGCAATCGAAGATGGACACTGGTGGGCCGATTCAAAAGCGATTATTACAGTGCTGGATCAGTTTTATTCCAGCATAGGAAAAACTCCAGGCATGGTATGGACTGAAACAGGACAGGAGCCTTCCAAGACAAAAGAGATAAAAAAAGAAACTCATAAAGAAGTCGCTCCTGAGCAAACAAAGCCAGCAGGAGAGGTAAAAGCAGAGCCCCCAATGCCCATGAAAGAAGAGAAAAAAGAAAGAGTATCTCCTGTCCCCTTTAAAGTGACTTCCGGCAGCAAAATGCCGATTGTAGTACTTGATGCCGGACATGGAGGTCACGACCCCGGAGCTGTTGCTAACGGCATAAGGGAAAAGGATATAAATCTTAAGGCTGTCCTTCAGCTAGGGAAAATGCTGGAAGAATACGGCATAGATGTTCGTTATACAAGAAAAACTGATGTCTACCTGAAGCTTGGCGAAAGGACTGCTTTTGCAAATAACAATAAAGCAAATGTTTTTGTGAGTATCCATTGTAACGCGATGCCTAAAGGTAAAAACGCAGCTGGCCTGGAGTTCTACATTATGGCTCCGCCTTCAGATAAAGACGCAATGCAGCTGGCCATCTATGAAAACAAAGAAATAAGCGGAGGCGCAGAGACTGCACAGGATGTCCAGCGTGCAGACCAGAAGACAAGGCTGCTGCTAAAAATACTCGGTGATATGCAGCAGAATGACAAAATAAATGAAAGCACGACTCTGACTGAGGTGCTGCATAGATCTGCCAATTTATCAGGACTTCCGATGCGGAAGGTGAGACAGGCTCCTTTCTATGTGCTAAGGGGAGCAGGCATGCCTTCTGTGCTGATCGAAATGGGCTATCTAACTGACAGAGCAGAGGCCTATAAGCTTAACACAGCAAAATACAGGGAAGATCTCTGCGGCAGTTTTGCAAAGGGGATCGCAACCTATATCAACGAACATCCGGTGACGGTACAGTGATCGTATTACGGGAGGAATAATGAATGAGGGATCCTGAGGAAAGAACCCGCCATTTTATAATCAGAAATAAAAAAGAAGAAGAAAATTTTGATGAGCCTACAGTAAAACGTATTTCTGCTCAGCAAAGGGATGTTGCTGCGAGAGAAAGAAAGATAGAGAGGCAGGAAGGGAAAGAATCCCTGCGTGAAGGTTTTTTTGCAAGGCATTCAGGAAAAGGCAAAACAGAAAATGAGAGGGCAAACAGTCGTTTGCGCGATGGCCGTGAGGAAGATTATGAAGAATATGGCCCAATTGAAGAAGAGGATTACAGCAAAAAAGCACCTTTGCTTGTCAGGATATTTGCCTGGATCGCCCTTCTTGCCATTTTTTTTGTGTGCGGATATCTGGGGGCGAATTATTTTTTCAACTGGGCAGATAAAAAGGGCGGTTCAAGGATAGGGAATGTAATAGGAAGCGGATCTGAAGCAGCAAGAGTCAGTTCAGGAACCAATGCGGCAGACGGGTTAGGCAATGTGAAATACAAAATCTATATACCTGAAGGGACAGCATTTACAGAGAGAGAGATCGAAATCGAAAAGGGCATGGCAGAGGAAGATATAGAAAAAGTTGTCTCTGTTTATATAGACGGGCTTAAAGAGACGAAAATGCTCGACAATGATGTGCGGCTATTAAACATTTTCAGGAGCGGAGACTGGCTTTATCTTGATATGACATCTGCCTTCAGTTCTTCTTTGAAGACACTGGGCAGGGACAAAGCAGGCATGGTTATTACAGGACTTGTCCGGACCATGAAAGATAACTTTCCGCCTGTCAAGAAGGTCAAATTTTACATAGATGGAAAAGAATCAGGAGAAAAGACTCCTGCGGATTTGACGAAAGCCTGGGAAATAAACTGATGGAGCATGAAATAATGAGAATTGACGGAAGAGGACCGTCTGACCTAAGGCCGATAAAGTTTCAAAGAAGAATCAGCAGATATGCTGAAGGCTCTGCACTTGTTGAGTGGGGAAATACAAAAGTACTATGCACTGCTTCTGTAGAAGAGAAGGTCCCCCCTTTTATGAGAGGAACAGGCAAAGGCTGGATAAGTGCAGAATATTCAATGCTGCCCAGATCCACTCACCAGAGGATGCAGAGAGATATAACCAAAGGGAAGCCAAACAGCAGAGGGACTGAAATTCAGAGACTGATCGGCAGGTCTCTGCGCGCTGCTGTGGATATGGCTAAGCTTGGAGAACGAACTATTTGGATAGATTGTGATGTTTTGCAGGCTGACGGCGGGACAAGGACTGCTTCAATATCGGCTGGTTTTGTTGCGCTGTTTGATTCATTGAGATGGTTGCTTTCCAGTTCGCAGATAGAAGAAATGCCTCTTAAAACTCAGATCGGAGCTGTCAGTGCCGGCAAGGTAAATGGTATGCCGATGCTGGATCTGTGCTACGAAGAAGATTCTGCCGCGGAAGTCGATGCTAACATCGTAATGACCTCAGAGGGAGAATTTATTGAACTGCAGGGTACCGGAGAGGGCGGAGTATTTTCAAGGGCTGAGCTGGATGAGATATTATACTTGGGATGGAAGGGCATCTGTGAGATCCACCGTATGCAGGCTGAAGCTCTTGAACTTACAGAGAAGGAAAGGGCTTATTTCCTAAAATGAAAATAGTTTTTGCAAGCCGCAATAAAAATAAATATCGTGAGATGAGAGATGTATTTGCACCGATGGGAGTGGAACTTCTTTATAGCCTTGATTTTGATATCCAGCCAGAGGTAGATGAAACTGGAAACAGCTATGAAGAAAACTCTCTGCTGAAGGCCAGAGCCTGGTCAATGTCACTTGGAATTCCCGCTCTTGCGGATGACAGCGGCCTCGAAGTTTTAGCCCTGGGGGGAGCACCAGGAATACATTCCGCCCGCATTGTGCCCGGAACCGATCAGGATCGGATGAACTGGCTGCTTTTGAAGATGGAAAATATAAAAGACAGAAGAGCACGTTTTGTATCATGCATTGCAATTGTATTTCCGGACAGGGAGAAACCTCTTGTTTATGAGGCCAGATGCAGCGGAACAATCGCATTAAAGCCTGCAGGGCTAAGCGGTTTCGGCTATGACCCAATATTTATGCCGGATGGCTACGATAAAACTTTCTCTGAACTTGGAGACCATATAAAAACTAAAATCTCACATAGAGCCCTTGCAATAAAAGGTATAGCAGAAATGCTCGTACCTGTGTTACAATACTATGCTGTACGTACTATGGAAAATTCCCGGTCTGTTCAAGAGCAATGATCTGGCTGTCGGGATATAGAAAACTCTGGAGGTGTGGTTTGTGAAAATCCTTCTTGGAATCCTTCACATCCTTGTTTGCGTAGCTCTTATGGGAGTTGTAATGATGCAGCACAGAAAAAGCGGTGGATTCACCGGAGCCTTTGGCGGAGGCGGTACCCAGGCAGATACGGGAGGAACATGGCAGCGCATGTCATCCCTGACTAAAATAACTGCGGGTCTGATGATCGCCTTTATGGTCCTGTCCATCCTGCAGGTCATCGTAAGATAGGCTGCCCTCATGCTGTTCAACAGGCTAGACAGCCAAAAAGATATTGCTTCCTATGAGGAGGCAGAGGGGCGTCTTTTTTCAGCAACGCACGAAGAAATACTGACAGGCTGGACTACAGATATCTATTTTTTAAAAACGAGAGATGTGCTTCGCTCCGCGGGACTGCTTGAGACACCTGTAGTAGCGGAGGTATTTACTCGTAAGAATGGTATTTTTGCCGGACTTGAAGAAGTTCTGAGGCTTTTCAGGACATTTCCGAATCCTCCGGAAGTTGAAGCCCTGCCGGAAGGGGCCGTGTTTGAGGCTAAAGAGGTCCTGATGAGGATCAAGGGTACATACGAATCTTTCGGGCTTTATGAAACAGTATTGCTTGGCATGCTCGCTTCCTCTACAGGGTGGGCGACCGCAGCCAGGGAATGTGTGGATGCAGCTGAAGGCCGCAGCGTACTTTGTTTCGGAGCAAGGCATGTTCATCCTGCGGTTGCTCCTGTAATGGAGAGAGCTGCGAAGATAGCCGGCTGCAGCGCAATGAGCTGCATACTGGCCGCGAAGCTCTGCAATGAAGAGCCCAAGGGGACCATCCCCCATGCTGCGATACTCATAGTAGGCGATACAGTCAAGCTTGCAAAGCTTTACGACAGTCAGATCCCAGCTGAGGAACCGCGCATTGTCCTTGTTGATACTTTTAAGGATGAAGCAGAGGAGACGATGCGGGTCGCAGAATGTCTTGGCGATAAACTTTCAGGCATAAGGCTTGACACGCCAGGAGAGCGCGGAGGCGTTACCCCTGACCTGGTTCGCGAGATCAGATGGCGTCTTGATGTGGCCGGACACAGGAATGTGCAGGTGATAGCTACAGGAGGACTTACTCCTGAGCGCATAAAGATGATGAACGAAGCCGGAGCCGCTGTGTACGGAGTAGGCAGTTATATTACCCAGGGAACGCCCAGAGATATGACCATGGATCTTAAGGTGATAGACGGGAGACCTATCGCCAAACGGGGGCGTCTTCCCGGAATAATTGATAATCCGAGGCTTGAACGCGTACTCTAGCCCCTCAGTCTGTTTTCCCCCACGTTAACGGACAGTGTCACTGAAGAACGGTGCGCCCGCGCACGAATGCCACGTCTTCAGCGAATCGGACGAGTCGCTTTAAGAAATATAAAATATAAAAATTAGTGTTCCACTTTTTTTGAGGAGGAAGATCCATGATAGGCACACGTTCTTTCATGGCTAAGGGTGCAGAAGTCGAGCGCAAATGGTATGTCATTGACGCAACAGATAAACACCTTGGCCGTCTTGCAGTTCAGGTAGCCCGCATCCTTGCGGGAAAACACAAGACGACATACACGCCGCACGTTGACACCGGTGATTTCGTGGTTGTCGTAAACGCTGAAAAAGTTGGACTTACAGGCAAAAAACTTCTGCAGTCCACTATCGTAACGCACAGCCTTTACCCAGGAGGGCTGAAGACTCTCACTTACCAGCAGGTGCTTGAGCGTCGTCCCGAACGCCTTATCGAAAGGGTCGTCTGGGGAATGCTGCCCAAGACCAAACTTGGACGTGATATGTATCGTAAGCTTAAAGTATATGCCGGTCCGAGCCATCCGCACGAGGCTCAGAAACCCGAGCAGATAGACTAGGAGATAGGGGGGTAGATCATGGCCATTAAGAAAAATGAGACAGCGGCCCCTGTATCCTTTATTTGGGGTACAGGCAGAAGAAAGAACGCTATCGCCCGAGTACGCATCTGCGAAGGTGACGGTAAGTTTCTTATCAACAACAGGGAAGTAAAAGATTATCTGCCGCGTTTTTATTGGGCATCACAGGCAGTTGAAGCGCTGAAAGTGGCGGGTGTTGAAGGCAAGATAGATGTATTCGTCAACGCCCACGGCGGCGGACTTACCGGTCAGGCCGGCGCTGTTCGCCTCGGAGTAGCCAGAGCGATACTCAAATTGTATCCGGCAGCCCGTCCTGCCCTTAAAAAGGCGGGTCTCCTTACCCGTGACTCGCGCATGGTTGAACGCAAGAAGGTAGGACTCAAGGGAGCAAGGGCCAACAAGCAGTTCTCAAAGCGTTAGTAAATATCGGTCAATATTTTAAGTCAGCATTGCACTTTTTTAAAGCCCCATCGCATGTATATGCGATGGGGCTTTTCTTGTCTTTATGACCCTGTACTGGCGTTCGGGGACCGGTGTTTCGTAAATCAAAATGGCCTAACACACCTTGGATCTGTTGACTGTTTTTTGGGAAGATTGCGTGTGTAGCAGAAGGTATCATCATATCTAATATAATTCAGTTTTTGAATGTTTATGCTCAGTTATTTTTTTATATTATTATTTTAAAATATCATTATTGGTGATATTTATGGGCGTAAATATAGACTTAAATATTGTTATTTTCTAAAATGTCAGTTAGAATCAATGTTGAATAAGTTTAATGCTCCATAAGTGACAAGTATGCTCTTATAGGTATAAAGAAGCAAGGTATTTATTTGTTGCGGCTGGATTTTTATTTTTAAATTATAAGAGAGGGATGTGGTTTTTTTGAGGAAATACTTAAGTTATGCTGTTGTGATTGTTTTTTTATCAATACTCGCTATTTCTATTTCTAGCTCTCCTGTCATAGCAGCGGATTATTATGGTGTGACAAGGACGACTGACTCTACTTTTGGCAGCGGAGATCATTTTTACAATAAGGAAGGTTCACTTTGGCCTCCGGCTTTGCCTGTTTTAACTGCTCTTAGAGTTACTGGCGGCACCACGACTCTAAACGGATCTACGGTTCTTGGATGGAGGGGTATTTTTGTCTCTCCTTCTGGATCATCTGCAGGTCTTGTACTTAATGGAGCTTCGGTTTCAACGCGAGTGAATATCATCCCAGGAAGCTACTGGGCTGCAGTAGCTCTTGAAGGGACAGGGGCATGGGCCGAAATTTACAACAGTACTATAACAGGAAACGGTGTAGGTACCCACGGTGTGCTTGCTGCGGATTCAGCGGAAGTGGAAATTTCAGATTCATCTGTAACTGTTAACGGAATAGGGTCAAATGGACTCTATGCTGAAGACGGCGGCAGTATAGGGATGACAGGCGGTTCTGTCTCAACTTCCGGACTGGCGGCAAGCCATGCCGTACGTTCGAGCGGTGACGGATCAGAAATAGCCCTTGACGGCGTAGCCGTACAAACAAGCGGCGTATGGGACAGCCCAATAGGACTTTTTGCGTATGGACTTTACGCGGATGATGGCGGCAGCATAGAGATGTCCGGCGGCTCTGTCTCAACTTTAGGTGCTTTGAGCCATGCGGTGCTGTCGGAAGGGGAAGGTTCATCTGTTACTCTTACGAATGGAACTGCGGTCTCGGCCACAGGAACTTCTGCTTACGGACTTTATGCTGAAGACGGTGGCAGTATAGGTATGACAGGAGGCACTGTCTCAACTTCCGGTTTGCTTGGAAGCCATGCCGTACGTTCGAGCGGTGACGGATCAGAAATAGCCCTTGACGGCGTAGCCGTACAAACAAGCGGCGTATGGGACAGCCCAGTAGGACTTTTTGCGTACGGACTTTACGCGGATGATGGCGGCAGCATAGAGATGTCCGGCGGCTCTGTCTCAACTTCAGGTGCTTTGAGCCATGCAGTTGTATCTGAAGGCGACGGTTCTTCTGTCATGCTGAGTGACGGTACAATAATATCAACGACAGGTCTGTTATCCTACGGTCTTTATGCGACAGACGGAGGATATATCAGCATGACAGGAGGAACAGTTTCCAGCCTGTCTGGTAGGTATATGTATGTCAGTGATGGCGGTCATTTGGATCTGTCTGGTGTTACTGCGGGGGAGGAAGATGCGGAATCGCTTATCGTTACAGATTCTTCAGGCATCGTCAATGCAGCCGATGGTACCAATCTTACAGGGAATGTAAGGCATACAGGGGATTCAGACGGAGAACTTGACCTGACCTTGTCGACCGGCTCTTCTCTGACAGGAACTGTCAATTCCAATATCAACAATTTAAATTCAGGGATCAACGTTACTCTTTCGGACAACAGCGCTCTTTGGAATGTGACCGGAGATTCGATAACAGACGGATCGCTTGCAAACGCAGGAACAGTTGATTACCAGTTCTCCGGAACTGTTGACCCGGCAACAATGAGCTATGTTGTGCCGGATAGTGATTACAGCGGCTATAAAGAAGTCTCTGCGGCAGATTTTACCGGACTTATAGACTCTGACTCCGGCATTCCAGGAACGCTGAAAATGAAGGCGGATATTACTGCTAATGAGGGAGATCTTCTATATATTGCCGGTACTGCTACTGGAGAGAATCTAGTCGATGTGCAGATTATTTCCAACAGCGGAGCTGATCGGATGGACGGTTTGATAGAAGTCGATGATTCAGAAGCAACAGCTTCGTTCAGCCTTGCTGACCCTGACGGGGTTGTTGATGCAGGCGCATGGAACTATATTCTGGCTGAAGGAACCGTTGGCTCAGCCAAGGAATGGTATCTGAAACGCAATGGTTTGACTACAGTCGGACGAGGGATAGTCTCCTCTCTGGTAGGATCGGATATATGGTATACCGAAGTAGATACATTGTTCAACAGGACAGGAATGTATAAAGATGACTATGCCGGCGGAGTCTGGGCTAATGTTGCAGCTAAAAAATCCGAATTCAGCCCTGAGAACGGCATCGAATTCGAACAGAAGTTCAAGACCATCTCTCTGGGATATGACAAAAAAGTAGAACAGAAAGAGGGATCTCCTGCGCTTTATCAGGGTGTCATGGTTGGCTATGGAACAGCAGACAGGGATATTTCTGATAGTATCGGAAATACTGATATCGACTCTTTCCATGCGACGTTCTATTCATTGTTCAGATGGAGCGATGGCCTGTACTTAACGGGACTGCTTAAATACAACCATTATAAGACCGACATGACAATCACAAGATTGGATGATTTCAGTGCAAATCTTGGAGAGGCGCTTGGATTTAATGCTGTGACCGGCAAATACGAGCAGGACGGGTTCGGTTTTTCTCTAATGGCAGGCAAGCGTCTTGATACAGGTAAGGACGGGTGGTATTGGGAGCCGCAGCTGCAGCTTTCGTGGATGCGCATGTCCGGTGATGATTACACTACAAACAGCGGAATCGATGTGAATATCTCCAGCAGCAACTCTCTCCAGGCCAGAGGCGGAATTCTTTTTGGCAAGTCATTTGAGACCGCTGCAGGATCAATGCTTGATCTCTATGCCAAGGTCTCGATCGTACATGAATTTGACGGGGAGACAGACTTGACTATGAGCGGAGCCAGATACACCAGCGATCTTTCCGGTACATGGGGAGTATATGGCGTAGGTATGAACTGGCAGATCGGTAAAGGACAGTTTATAAACGCTAATTTCAATTATGCGGATGGCAGCGGACGTACTGATCCCTGGGCAGCACAGCTCGGATTTTCACTCGAAATGTAGTGCAACAGCGAGTTAAAAATTAGTATTTTGTACTAAGTCACAATATATCAAACAATAATCAGTTATTGAAACGGTATGATTTCTCAGCGGGAGACCTGCTCTTATGAGCGCTCCCGCTGAGTTTGCTGTTTGGGTAATTTTTTGCTTGACCTTGAAGATGTTCAGCACTAAACTTTACTGCGTTGAAAACAATGCATCGGGCAAAACCCGAAGAAAGGGGCAGTCCATGGATAGTTCCAGTCCTAGTCCTGAACCTCAAGGACGCTTAACGAATATTTTCTAGCCCGGGCTGTCTTTTAAGCACCCGGCGCTGCCGGGTGTGGAGTCTTTAACCAACTTTCTCTCTTTCATTCCTTCACTCCCGTATGTTTAAAAAATAGTTTTTTGACCGAACGGCTCATTATGCCTACTGCATCTTTTTGATGGATTCTCCGTGCCCGTGCGTCATTGCAGGTTTAGAGCCAGGAGATTATTCAAAATACAACGGGGGAGGAATTTACAGTGCTAAAGATTTCAAAGACATCCAACGACAGGCTTCTCGAACTCGATCACGACAATATCGAATCCGGAGCCTGGATAAGCCTGATAAAACCAACAGCGGAAGAACTGCTTATAACCGAAAGACTGACAGAGGCCCCTCAGGACTTTGTACGGTCCGCACTTGACCCGGAAGAATCTTCCCGTATCGAAATAGAAGACGACCACATACTCGTACTTATCAATGTACCTGTAAATCATGATGACAGACCCGGAGAGTACGATACGCTACCTCTGGGAATAATTGTGACACCTGATTTTTTTGTGACGATCTGCCAGGAGCACAACGACATCCTTCATAGTTTTACAGAGAATAGATACCGGTATTTCAGTACATATAAACGGACCAGGTTTTTGTTTCAGCTTTTGTATCATTCCGCACTGTTCTTTCTGAAGGATCTGAGGCAAATGGCCAGAAGATCGGACAGGATAGAGCAGGATCTGCGCCTTTCAATGAAGAACGAGGAACTTTTTCAGCTGCTTGACCTTCAGAAGGGGCTTACGTATTACTCAATGTCTCTGCGTTCAAACAGGGTAGTCGTTGAACGTCTGCTCCGTCTTTGCTCAAATCCTCAGGTCAACCACCTCATAAAATTCAGGGAAGAAGATGAGGAACTGCTTGATGACGTAAGGGTCGAATATGATCAGGCAATAGAAATGGCTCAGATACAGACAGATGTTCTGGCCGGAATGATGGATGCATTCGCCTCTGTTATTTCAAACAACCTGAATATGGTCATGAAATTTCTGGCCTCAGTCACAATAGTTATGGCCATACCGACAATGATAGCAAGTTTCTTTGGGATGAATGTGCCAGTTCCCTGGGGGGCACACCCTCTGGGTTTTTACATAGTCGGAGCTGTGACGGCACTGCTCACGATAGTTACAATAGTTCTTCTCTGGAAAAAGAAGTTTTTTTAAAAATATTCTGCTAAAATCTATATTTGTAGTAATGTTTGCACATGTCCTCAAATTAAGCATCAGATTTATATAGCTTCCTTGAAAGGAAAGAATTGAGATTGAAAATATCTGAAGTAATAAAAAATAAAAAAATATTGATAATAACTGCAATTTTGATTGCAGCCGTGGCTGTCTCCATTTTTTACTGTGAAGAAAGAACCAGGGATGACCGTGTGAGGGCTTCCGGTACTGTTGAGGTTACGGAACTGAATCTGTCTCCGCAGGCTGGCGGGAGGATCATGGAGCTTAACATCAATGAATCTGACCATATAAAAAAAGGACAGCTGATAGCCCGTATGTCTCTTGACGGAGCGGACCACGATGTCGAAATGGCTGAAGCATCACTTGCCGCTGCAAAAATACAGCTCCGTGAGCTTCAGAACGGGTTCAGAAAAGAGGATATTTCCAGGGCTGAAGCTGAATATGCTCTCAGGAAGACACAGCATGAGCAGGCAGTAAGGGATTATAAGCGTTTTAAAGTACTTGCAGCCGACGGAGTTGTTCCCGAAAGGGAGGCTGAACTGTACGAAGAAAACGCTAAATTGAAAAGCAATGCAATGAAAATGGCTGCAGATACACTTTCCATGCTCAGATCAGGAATGAGATCCGAGCAGATAGATGCGGCCAAAGCAAACGTAAAAAGGGCCGAAGCTGCATTGCTCAAAGCAGAAACCCTGGCAGGCTATAAAGATTTTTATTCACCTGCTGAAGGCGTCATACTTACAAAAAATTATGAGGTGGGGGATGTAATAAGCCCCGGCGCACCTATCGCAACTCTCGGAATAATGACAGACTGCTGGGTTAAGCTGTATATCCCTTCTACCCAGTTAGGTCTTATAAAGCTCGGCGGATCTGCTGAGATATCAGTAGACGCATGCCCAGGTAAAAAATTCAGAGCTTCAGTGACAGAGATAAACCAGCAGGCTGAATATAACCCAAGGCTCTCACTGACACAGAGCGAACGCTCAAATATGGTCTTTTGGATAAAACTGTCCGTGGATGATCCGGAAGGCATCCTCAAACCAGGAATGCCGGCGGATGCTCTTATCTTATGACAATTGCTGAACATGATATTTGCCTTAGCTATAAAGGGGTAGAGAAAAAATTTAAAAACATCACTGCTTTGGAGGGGATCGATCTCGAAGTATGCAGAGGAGAGATCTTCGGCTATATCGGTCCCGACGGAGCCGGCAAAACTACGCTGATAAGAATGGCAATGGGGATCACTAACCCGGACAGGGGAGAATGTACTCTCCTGGGGAGCAAGGACAGGCGAAAAGCCAGAATGAATGCAGGATATGTGCCCCAGATCTTCAGCCTTTATACTGACATGACTGTAAATGAAAATATTGCCCTTTTTGGCTCCTTGTATGGCACTTCCAGGGAGACAGTGCTTAAAAGAGCTGAGGCTATCCTTAAGAGAACAGGCTTATGGCCTTTCAGGGAGAGGATGGTAGGAAAGCTGTCGGGGGGAATGAAACAAAAGCTGGCTCTAGCTTCAGGTCTGATGCATACTCCGGAAATACTATTTCTTGATGAGCCGACAACAGGAGTGGATCCTGTTGCACGCAGGGAATTCTGGGCAATGCTCTATGAACTTAACAGAGAAGGGCTGACAATAATAGTTTCAACTCCATATATGGATGAGGCAGAGCTATGTACACGCAAAATGTTTATTAATAATGGCAAAATCCTTGACGTGGGTACTTCTGAAGAACTTCTCAGCCGCTATGACAAAAAAATACTAAAACTTGAGCTTGACGAAAGACGTGCCAAAGAGTGGCTTCTGAAATGCGCACATGTTTATGATGCGAATCTGTTTGGCAGCAGCTACCACATTGTTGTTGACGATGCTGCAGCGGCTGTCCTTGCAGTAACAAAAGAACTTGAGCTGAGATATGCGGAAGCTCCGGAGCTCTTTGAGATAACCCCAAGTCTGGAAGACCTTTTTGTCTCCTTTTCGGGAGGTGAGCCTTCTTGTCAAAAATAGCTGTGGAAACAAGGGAACTGACAAAAAAATTCGGCGACTTCACAGCAGTGGACCACATAACGATGTCGATAGAAGAGGGCGCGGTATATGGGTTCCTTGGACCCAACGGCTCAGGTAAATCTACGACCATAAGGATGCTCTGCGGTTTGCTGGCGCCGACATCAGGAGCAGGACTTGTCCTTGGTATGGATCTTGCCAGGGAAGGCAGAAAAATAAAGAACCAGGTTGGATATATGTCTCAGAAGTTCAGCCTTTATCCTGAAATGACGGTCCTGGAGAATCTGGAACTTTACTCCGGGCTCTACGGCTTAAGGGGAGTGCAAAAAGAGCAGAGGATAGAGCAGATGCTTGTACTTGCAGGGCTCCAGGGCAGAGAAGACGAACAGACAAGGCTGCTTTCGGGTGGCTGGAGGCAGAGGCTGGCGCTTGGATGCGCTATTTTGCACAGACCCAGGATACTTTTTCTTGATGAACCTACAAGCGGAGTAGATCCCAGGGCAAGGCGTCTTTTCTGGGATATAATATACGATCTTGCAGCAGACGGGACCACAGTGATGGTAACCACCCACTTTATGGACGAGGCAGAACACTGCGACAGAGTGGCTTTCATATACTTCGGTGCTCTCATAGCTGACGATACGCCTGCGAAACTGAAAAAACTTATTCCGGGAAAGTTGTTCGAAGTCGAATCAGAAAATGGGTTTGAACTTCTTGGCAGGCTCCAGCGTGGGGAAGCAGGATCCATTATTGATTCATACTTTTTTGGAAAGAAACTGCACCTCCTGGTGGAAAAGGAGAGCAGTATAGAGAACGAGGAGATATTTCGGGGAGCTGTTGTCAATGAAATTGCTCCCTCCATGGAAGATGTTTTTACTTATCTTGTGAAGAAGGAATCAGGGAAGGAACTTGGCGGAGGCAGGATCTCCGGCACAGGAGAAGCAAGGCTCAATATTAACGCAGTGGCGTCAAAAGAGGGATAAAAATGGAATTCGGCAGACTCAGAGCATTGATAATCAAGGAATTTATCCAGGTGTTGAGGGACAGGCTTACTCTTGCCATGCTGATATTCATGCCTGTGGCCCAGCTGCTGATTTTTGGCTTTGCAATAAACACAGATGTGAAGCATCTTCACACAGCAGTATTTGATCAGTCACGTACACAGGAAAGCCGTGAAATGATAAAAAGTTTCACTGCCAGCAATTACTTTGACATAAAACTTTACGCCGACAGTATCAAACAGGTGAACAGAGCGGTAGAATCAGGGAAGGCCAAGGTCGGGCTTATTATCCCGCCCGATTATGCCAGCCGCCTTAAGGGAGGCCGGCCGGCCGGCATACAGGTTATAATAGATGCCACGGACAACATGTCAGCATCTTCGGCACTGGCAGCTGCACAGACACTCGGCATGCTGAAATCCCAGGAAATACTGGAAAAGAAATTCAGGCGTATGGGTTTTGAGATCCCGGCGCAGGCTGTAGATATGAGAATACGGCCATGGTACAACCCTGATTTTATAACGTCGTGGTATCTTGTCCCAGGTATAATGGGGCTGCTTCTGACGATAACACTGATTACGATGATGGCGATGGCTATTGTGAGAGAGAGCGAACAGGGAACGCTGGAACAGCTACTTGTTACACCTATGCATGCGTGGGAGCTGCTTCTGAGCAAGATACTTCCATATATCATCGTTGGTTATATCCAGGTAATAGTTTCGATTATAGTTGGCATGCTTATATTCAGGATGCCCTTTTTAGGAAGCAAGATCCTTTTCTTTATCCTTACGCTGTTCTATGTAGTTGCAAACCTGTCGCTAGGCATAATGATCTCAACCTTTTCACAGAATCAGATGCAGGCGCTGCAGCTTTCGATATTTTTGATCCTGCCCAGTGTTCTGCTGTCAGGTTTTGTATTTCCCACAGAAGCTATGCCAAGCGGATTTCGTTATCTCGGAGAATGCATACCCATAACCTATTACATAAGGCTTTCCCGCCAGATAATCCTTAAGGGCGGTGGGCTGGAGTATGTTTGGAAAGATACATTGGCGCTGTGCGTGTATATAGCACTGATGTTTTCTTCGAGTATCATTATGTTCAAAAAACGTTTTGTGCCATGATCAGTAGGAGGCCCCCAGAAATGAAAAGAAAATCACTGTCAATAAAAGTTTTTTTGTCACTTATCATCCTTATCTCATTTACGGATGCTCTTTTTTCCGCAGACGCATCTGTCCTTGATGAATTGACCATAAAAGCCAGAGAGGGCAATCCCCTCATATGTGCGGCAGAGGAAAGAGTCCTGCAGGCTGATGGTGCACTGCGTGAAGCTGGAGCAAAAATGGGACCGAAATTAGGTGCAGGAGTTGCTGCTCTATGGCCGAGAAACAGAATAACCCCCATTGAGGGACTGCCATTTAGTTTCGGCAATGTTTATGCAGCAGCTGCAGGCTTTATCCAGACTATATACGCCGGGGGCTCTCTCTCTGCGGCAAGGGAAGCTGCCAAACTGACAAGAGATGCGGCTGAAGCTGAGAAAGAAAGAATAAGCCAGACAGTCGTAAACTCAGTGCGGATCGCCTACTATAACTGGAAAACGGCATGTGATAAAGAAAAAGTTGCCCAAGAGGCACTGGGGCTTGCCAAGGATCATCTTGCGAGGGCAGAGAAGCTTTTCAAGTCAGGGATCATTGCAAAGGGCGATGTTCTGAGAACCAAAGTTGCAGTGGCAGATGCTGAACTGACCTGTATAAGGGCGGAAAATGCTGTGGAAATATCTGTCAGTGCGCTTGAAAGAGCGGTCGGATCTCCGCTGGACCGTAAGGAGATAGAAAAAGAGAAAAGCAGTCCTGGCATCGTTCAGCTTCCTGCTCAGCCTTCTGATCCGGAAGGAGATATTATGGCGGCTTACAATAACAGGATGGAGATAAAAATGTATGACCTGATGAACAGGCGGGCCATTAAG
>JAQVPO010000141.1 GCA_028702015.1 Synergistaceae bacterium
TTGGATATCTGCTGTGTCGCAATATAGCCGACAAGGGAGTCAAAAAGATCTTCGCTCACCTCACATTCCAGATATCCTGTGCTTTTGATAAGGATCCCAAGCTTTTTATCTTTTCGCGAGAGACAGGCGAGCTCCCTCTCTCCATATTCAAGAATCGGCATATCTTTTTTCCAATTCCAGCAAAAACTCCTTTATGTCCAATCCAGAACCGTATCCGACAAGCTTTCCGTCATGTCCTATAATACGATGACAGGGAATTATTATGGCGATTGGATTCCTGTTGTTTGCCATCCCTACAGCCCTGAAACCCCTCGGACTTCCTACTGTACGGGCAATGTCCCTGTAGCTGCGTGTCTCCCCATACGGCACTTTCAAAAGCGCATTCCAGCATCGCTGCTGGAAATCCGTACCCTCAGGAGCCAGAGAGATGTCAAAGCTCTTGCGCCTGCCCTTAAAATATTCCCTCAGTTCCTCTGCGGTCTTCCTGTGAAGCGAAGTTTCTTCCCTCCTGTATTCGGGAGGAGGCAGAAATGTCCTTGCAAAATGCAGATCTGTGATGCTGTCTGAGTCTGCTCCTATCACAAGTGTTCCGACACCGTCGTAAGTATATTCGTAAAAGGTTTTCACTCTATTTGCAGCCTCCCCTGCGGTACAGTTTTTGCTGCTTAAACTATAGCTGCTTATAAGCTAAAATTATAGTTGTTCTGGATAATCTTATAAAGAGACAGGAGGAATGTTGATGAGAATTTTTGTTTCAGGCGCATCCGGGAACGTAGGCAGGACCATCGTCAGGACCATTCAGAACATAGAGTGGACAGAGCTTGCAGGAGGATGGTGCAAGGAAACGGGAGAGGATCTAGGAGAAATCGCCGGGATAGGTACTATTGGGATAATTGCGACCAATGATCTGAGAGCCGGACTCGAAACCTCCGAACCTGATATGGTTATAGATTTTTCTGCGACACCGGTCCTCCGTGAAAACCTCAATATCTATATAGATAAAGGCCTCAACGCTGTAATAGGTACGACCGGATTGACGGACGAAGAACTGGAGCCATTCATTGCAGAAGTAAAGGGAAAGGGACTCCGGTGGGCTGTAATACCTAATTACGGTCTTGGGATAAGCCTCGTAAGGGATTTTATCAAAAAAGTTCGTAAATATTATCCCTACATAAGCATAATAGATCGCCATTTCCCTGGAATGGCCAACGCTCCCAGCGGAACTGCCGCAAGCCTTGCAAAAGCATCTTCCGGAGAGCCCATGCCTGTTGAAAGCAAAGAGGTCTATCCAGGGGTATTGGGAGGAAAAATCTCAGAAGTCCCTGTTTTTTCACAGCGCCTGCCATGGCCCGGACCATATTCTGAGCATGAGGTGCTTTTGGGCAGAAAAGACGAGATAATCAGGATCTCAGTAGAAGATCACACAAGCGATATATATATGGATGGAGTCTTCCTTACAGTTAAAAAACTGCCTGAAATGGCTCCGGGTACTTTTATCAGAGAGCTCTCAGATATCATTGAAGCAAGCTGAGAAATGAGCATAGATAACTAAAGTGTAACAAGCACAGATCCTACGACAGCAAGCATTATGCCAAACCATTGAGATGGATCAACCCTCTCATGAAAAATTAGAAACGCAAGTATCGGATTTGACGCACCTATTGGCATAGCAACAGGTGCAGGTATGAACTGGAGGGCGCTTGAATATGTCCAGGCGCCCTCTATGCTTCCGATACAGCTGCCATTTCCCATCCATCGCCCCTCTCATCGAAAACAACGGCATTCAGAGCCCAAACAAAGAGAAGCGGTGATAAGGAACTTTGCTCCAGGCTAAGTAAAATACGGCAGAGCAGCAATAACAACGATCTCCTCTGATCGCTATGTGCCATAGAATACGCAAAGATCACGAGACGGTCAACGATCATGCCTGTATAATTGGCTCTAAATACATATTGAAAAGGTGATCGCATGCGTCTTTTACTTATAGTGGCACTGGTGCTTTCTTCCCTTATGATCCCTGCGAGTTCCTGGTCATCCGATGACGTTGAATTCAGCGCGCTCATTATTGAAAAGGACAACGGAGAGGAACAGAGGGGAAAGATCTTCATAGCTAAAAACATGTCTCGGTACGAGCTTGAGGGAAGCGGTGAAATTATAGTCACCAGACACGATAAAAAGGTAATCTGGCTGATCTTCCCGAAACTCAGAAAGTACGTTGAACAGCCTTATCTCGGGGAACCGAAACAAAATTACGCCGGTGCAAATGAAATAAATACAGGCGATCTCTCAAAAAAATTTATCGAACACGAGAGGGTAGACAGCTACAGGTTAAAAAAATTCCTCGTTACGGTAAAATACAACAACGGAGAGAGCAAGGACCAGTATTATGAATGGTACCGCGACAATTTCCCAGTACCTGTAAAAACAGAGTCAATGGACGGCAGGACCTCTTATGAATATTTGAATATAAAATTAGGCCGCCCGCCTGCAGAGCTTTTTTCCAAGCCAAAGGGCTATAAAAAAATAACAGCCGATGAACTGGCAGAGACAGAAAAAAGCCCGAACCAGCAGCAATGATAAAAAAACACAGACAGAGGGAGGGGGTATTTCCCTCCCTCTGTCTGTGTTCTCTGTTTCCTTTATTTATTTCACTGGCTGGCCTTCCTCAGAGCCTCAAGGTCGCCGCCTCTTCTTACAGCAATTATCTCAGCAAGTATTGATACCGCAATTTCCTCAGGAGTTTCCGCTTTTATCGGAAGACCTATCGGCTGGTGTATACGGTCAAGATGCTCCTGCGAGACTCCTCTCGCCGCAAGCATTTTCCTGACTGCCGCTATCTTGGAGCGCGATCCTATCATCCCATAATAGGCGCCCGGTTTTTTGTCTGTTATAGCGACAGCCTCAGCATCAAGAGCGTGTCCGCGGGTCACTATAACCACATAACTCCTCTCATGGAGGGCAATTCCACTTTCATATATATCCTCTATAGGGCAGGCAACAGTACGGGCGCATTGAATATTACGGCTGTTGGCATATTCTTCCCTCTCGTCCCATACGGTGACACTGAAACCTGCAAAGGCTCCTATCTCCGCAACAGCCTTGCCGACATGCCCTGCTCCCATTATCAGAAGCTCATCCTCTCTTCCGATCACTTCCATGTATATAGTGGCAGACCCCCCGCAGAGCATGCCGTCCTTCTCCGTAAGGTCTTTCTTCCATACAAGCACACTATCTCCTGAAGCAATAAGCTCTTTAGCTTTTATGATAGTTTCAAACTCTATGAGTCCGCCTCCGATAGTTCCGCTTATACTGCCGTCTCTCCGCACCCACATCGAAGCCCCCCTGCTTCTGGGAGTCGATCCGGATTCTTCAGTCACAGTACATAGGACACCGAAAGCTCCGGTTTCGATCTCTCTGTTTATTAGAGCTAAAAGTTCCCTGTTCATGTTTCAGACTCCTTTACTGTAATATCGCGAAAAAACCTGCAAAGGGCAAAGTCTCCCTGCAGGGTGATGCATCAGCTTCCGGCGGCAAAAGAACATGAAGGGTAATGACAGGTCGGGCAGTGCTCACAAAGTCCGCCGACTCCCCACCTCCGCACAAGATCACCTGGTTCTATGCCTGCAAATACAAAGGGCAGAAGTTTATCCAGCGCAGTCCTTTCGTCAAAGGCAACACATGCCGGAGCTCCGATTACAGCCACATCTTCGCCGTCAACAGGAGATTTTGCATAACCGAGCATCAGCATAGCTCCGGGAAGAGCAGGGGATCCCTGAAAGGATATCTTCCTGCATACTGAACGTATAGCACCTGGCGTCTTATCATCAGCATCAACGCTCATCCCTCCCGTGCAGATTATTACTTTTGCTCCCTGCTCAAGGAATTTATTTATTGCGCCTGCTATCTCATCAAGAGAATCTGTGCAGAAGGTCTGGCCAATAACGCTGCCGCTAAGCCTGCGCAGCTTTTCGTCAAGCTTTGGCCTGAATGCATCCTGCACCCTCTTGTCAACGATCTCTTTGCCGGTAGTCACAACCGCTACCTTAAGATCCCTGAAAGGCAGTACTGCAAAAGGCCGGCTGCCTCTCACAGCAGCCACTGCACGTTCGACCCTGTAGTCTTCCATTACAAGCGGTCTTATGCGAAAACCTGCAACCATCTGTCCTTTCAGAACCGGACGGTGCGGGGCCAATGCGGAAAGCACCCAGTCTGGATCCTGATTCACCCTATTGACTGTCTCTGCAAGATACCAAAGTATGCCTGAATTTGTCGCGACAAGGTTACAGCGTCCCTCCTCAGGCTG
>JAQVPO010000142.1 GCA_028702015.1 Synergistaceae bacterium
AGGAATTTTAATAAAAGATTTTGCTGAGGAGGCCATGATGAATTCTCTTATGGTTGGCGCAGGTCTTGTTTTTACCGGCATAGTGCTCATATCAAGCCGTTTTATAAGGAAGGGGCTGGGCAAAATATCCTTCTTTGACGGGATATTAGTTGGCATTGCCCAGGGAATCGCTGTAATGCCAGGGGTATCCCGCTCCGGAATGACAATGATGGCTGGTACGGCTGCAGGTATCAGCAGGGAAGAGGCCTTCAGGTTCTCTTTCCTTTTGTCAATTCCGGCAATTATGGGGGCAGCGCTTCTTCAGGCAAGGGAAGTCGGCGGACTTGATACGTTCCTTTCCTCCCTTCCCAGCGGCTGGTATCTGGGGGTTTTTGCGGCTTTCGTAAGCGGGCTGGCCTCATTGTATGTTTTAAGAAAGCTTGTCATTGCTTCAAAATGGTGGGTTTTTGGAATATATTGTCTTGCTCTTGGATCATTGTCGGTAATTATTTCATTCCTGGGGGTGTGGTGATGGCTCTTGTGAAATCGGGTGGGCTAAGATGGGGTATAATTTTTCTCTTTTTAGTCCTAGGAACTTGGCTGGGGATGTTCCTTCAGCGTTTTGACGCTTCTGCCGCTCTTTTTTCCAATGTAATTGATTTTGTTATTGATGTTAAACAGATAGATATGATAATGATCAGGTTCGGTTTCTATTTTGCCCTCAAAATGAATCTAGGCACACTTATTGGGGCTATTGCAGGTATAGCGGTTTCAAGGTGAATGTGGAAATAATACTGGCCTCTGGAAGTCCAAGGAGGCAAATGCTGCTCAGGGAACTTGGCTGGAACATAAAAGTAAAGGTGCCTGCAATAGAAGAAGTCTCAGAGCCAGGAGAATGTCCTGAAGAAATGGTTTGCCGTCTTGCTGGCACAAAGGCAAAGTCTGTTTCTGAGGGCTTCCCTGGCAGATGGATTATAGGCGCTGATACCGCAGTAGTTATTGGAAATGATGTTCTTGGTAAACCCAGAAATCATGAAGATGCCCTCATGATGATTAAAAAACTTCAGGGGAAAAAGCATGTAGTAATTACGGGGGTTGCCCTTATTGCTCCTGATAGACGAATTTTAGTGGAAGTTGAAAAAACGAATGTCAAATTCAGACCGCTTAGTGAGAAAGAAATCCTTTCTTATGTTGATAGCGGGGAAAGCTTTGATAAAGCGGGCTCATATGCCATACAGGGATATGGAATGCTTCTGGCTGAAAGTATTGAGGGGTGTTATTTCAATGTTGTTGGCCTCCCTCTGCACAGACTGAGCAGAATGTTTGCAGACCTTGGATGGCCTTTGGCGGAACAATGGAGGAAAAAACATGGTTAATCTG
Organism: Synergistaceae bacterium; assembly: GCA_028702015.1. Lineage (GTDB taxonomy): Bacteria > Synergistota > Synergistia > Synergistales > Synergistaceae > Caenicola. Next base: position 1,360 of record JAQVPO010000142.1, read on the forward strand.
AAAGCCAGGAATATTATAATCACTGCCATGGGTGCTGTTATGCTGCTGGCATGCCTGGGACTGATTCCCAGAGTAAAGGCTGAACAGTCTAATAAGACGCTCGCATTTGCTATGGAGTTCAGAGACCTGATGACGCTCGAAGCACAGTCAGGCAAGCCCGCGGATGAAATTTGGGAAGAGATAAACAGACTTGGGGTCATTGGCCTATCAGTATCTGAATTTACAGGGGAGGAACTTGCCCTCATTAATCCTCTCCCCTTTAAATATGGTCCGGCGGAACAGTTTGGGTTAAGTTCTGAAAAAATACTTCCAGACAGAGCTGTTATCCTGATGGACAGATCTTCTGCACATTTTCAGCCGCTGTACGATTACATTAAGCTGAAGATGCCGGCCGTAGAAATTGCGGAACAGGGCAGTATGGCAGTATTAATACTTCCCGGAAATACTTCAGATTTAAAGGTTTCATCTTTTGTCCCGGATTTTTACGGGCTTGATTTTTGCCGTAGAAACGGTATACCTGTACTGTTCAGATCAGGTCCATGCCCTGCATCTACTTCTTCTGATACCGCTGCAGCCTTTGATTACCTTACTTCGATGTACACTGATATTAAAAATGTAACAGCTTCAGGAATGATAGTAGCTGGATATCCTGATTTCAAACCTATGGCAGATGTTATGAAGCGAAAAGGGATATCCTTTTCCCAGACAGAGTTTGTAAAACAGGTTGGAGCTGCTGGATTTGCAAAGGCAATGTATCCTAGCGTGATTCCGCTTCACAGTCTTACGCGGGATGAAGTTATATCAAGGAGCATATCAAGGCTTCAGATAGCTGAACGTTTTGTGAGAGCTGTTCATGAACGGTCTGTGAGACTGATCATGGTAAGGCCCTATGACCTGAATATGGGTGACAGGCTTAAGGTATTTATTGAAGATCTCAATTTTACAGGCGAATCGATAAGGGCTCGGGGCTATGGATTCGGATGGCCGTCCCATTTCAGTGCCTGGCCAAATAGTTTAGCGGGTGCGCTTGCTTGCGGTATAACGCTGATATTCTGCATGTGGTTCTATATAGTACGTCTTAATGCCGCTGAAGATAGGGCCGTGAACATCAAAACTCTCACCTTTCTTGTTATTGCGTCTTTGGCCATATCTGCTGGAATGTGGAAGTTCTCGCTGCTTGCCAGGATATGCGGAGGTGTCTGTGGCGCTTTGGCTGCGTCAGAAGCAGCCCTTTCTGCACTTGAAAGTCATAAAAAACCGATGATTGGAGCGATAAAAGGTCTTTTTATAGTCATAGCCGGCGGTATGGCTATTGCTGCTTTTTATGGGACGACCATGGCTGCTCTCAGGCTGACACCTTTTTCTGGCGTGAAACTTACACTTCTGCTGCCGCCTCTTCTTGTGTTTATCCATGACCTTAAAAGGAGGATACATCCTGAATCACTGAGTGAGATTATTAGCAGACCTGCAATATGGGGGGAACTGTTTCTGATAGGAATAATAATGCTTGCAATGCTGATAATGGCTCTCAGAAGTGACAATGTCTCAAATGTCCCGGCATGGGAGGTCGCTTTCCGTGAATTTATGGAAAGGACCATGCTGGTAAGGCCCAGGACGAAAGAGTTCCTTATCGGGTATCCTGCTATGGTTTTTTACTGGTATATTGTAAAAAAAGGCTGGATACTGAATTATAGAGAAGCCTTTAGGATAGTGTCAGTGCTGGCCTTCAGTTCAGCACTAAATACCTTCTGCCATTTTCATACACTGCTGCAGCTAAGCCTGGTCAGGACCCTGAACGGGTGGTGGCTTGGAATACTGATAGGTGTTGCAGCAGTGGCTTTCATAAATTATGCATTGCTTCCCATATCGAAAAGACTGACAGGAGAGATCCGGCGTTGATCCGTCAATACGATGTTCTTCTGGCCGGTTATTATGGTTTCGGTAACCTGGGTGACGAGCTTCTGGCAGAGGCATGTGTAAGACTGCTTGAGAGGAACGGCGTATCAAGGGAAAGAATAGCGATCCTGTCCGCAGATCCGGAATGCAGCAAAGAATCCCTTAGGATACGCGCTTTTAACAGATGGAACATATCTGATATATATAAAGCACTCAAGGATTCTAAAACAATACTGTTCGGCGGCGGCGGACTTTTTCAGGACAAGACGAGCCTCAGATCATGTATGTATTACTGGTTTCTTATTCAGATGGCCCGTTTTTGCCAAGTAAAGATATGGGCTGTCGGACAGTCATTAGGACCCATTAATACTGCTGCCGGGGCATTTTTTACAAGGATGGCGTTCAGCGTATGCAGTTATAGAAACGTCAGAAACAGAAGTTCTCTCGGGATTTTGAACAACTGGGGTTTTTTTTGCACACAATCACCAGATCTTGTCATGTCCCTGAAGGTCAAAAGGGATTATGAGAGAGGAGACAAACTTCTGCTCAACTTACGTACGGGTTATGATAAGGTGTCAAGGCTTACTGTAAATTCAGCCATGAAAACAGCAGAGGATAAAAATCTAAGGATATCAGCCGTGGCTTTTTCAGAGGAAGACCTTAAGGAGTTTGAGAAGTATGTTTATGAAGGTGTTTTAAGATTGGATCAAATTACTGTTGTAAAAAATCTGATCCAATTTGAAGATATACTCAGCAGGAGTTCCTGTGCCATCGGTATGAGGCTGCATTTTATCATTCTTGCATTTATTGCTGGACTTCCTGTGCGCGGAGCAGCCTATGATCCCAAAGTAGTCTCATTCTGCAAAGAATGGGATATACCGGTTGTAGGCTCAGCAGAAACAGAGTTTTCTTCACCGGTTGAAGCGGGTATACTTGAAGAGACAGCAGATAAAGTAGCCAGATCATTCAAAGAAGGTATTAGTGCTGTACTGGGAGAAGCCTATGGCGATAACAAAAATTAATGAGC
>JAQVPO010000143.1 GCA_028702015.1 Synergistaceae bacterium
TGTTGAGACCCCGCGTCCGCTCGGTCCCTTCGGTGCTTCCGGAACAGGTGAAATGCCCCTGGCGGCGCCGCATATTTCTGTATGCAACGCAATAAATAATGCATGCGGAGTTAGGATCAAGGCGATACCTGCAACTCCTGACAAAATACTTGCAGGCCTTAAAGAAAAAGCGTAGATCCTTTCCTAATAAGTTAAAATACTGTGAGGGGCTCTCCATCTGCCCCTCACTCCATTATGGAAGGAGGAACAATTTGATGTCCGAACAGGAAAAAAATTTTGGAAGCATTTACGACCTACCGCTGCAGAACGCCTCTGCACTTGCGCCTGATATTGAAAAAAGGACCGTATACGGGCCAGGAGACAGATTCTGGGAAGGCTGGGTGATGAGACACTTCAAACTGCCTGCCCACCAGTCGATCCCGGAGCATTCACACGAGTGGGACCACCTTATGTATACGATCAGCGGAGACGGGTATGTCGAAGTAGAGGGCGAGCGCTATGACATGAAGACCGGATACTGGACCCGCATACCGGGCGGCATGAAGCATGTCTATCATAACGATGCTGAAATCCCTCTGGAATTTTTCTGCATAGTCCCGACACACGGTGATCCCCATGCCAAGAAGACCAGCATGAGAGCCGAGCGTGCTGCAAGAAAATCTGCGGGTTAAGATCTTGAAAAGATTCCTTTCTTCAGCCTGCAGAGAAGCAAGCCCGTCATTGATGATGAAAATGGCGTCAATGGCCGCAGAAAAGCCAGGCTGCATAGATCTGACGTTGGGTGAACCGGACCTTCCTACTCCCGGGGCGATTTGCGATGCGCTTTATGAAGCAGCAAAAAAGGGAGATACGCATTACGCTCCGGGAATGGGGATATCAGGGCTCCGTACTGCTGTATCCAATTACTGGCAAAGAAAATACGATCTCAGTTATTCCGCTGAGGAGATTTTTGTGACGACCGGAGGCAGCCAGGCATCATACCTTGCAATGCAGGCATTTCTTGATCCGGGTGATGAAGTTATCATCCTGGAACCGTTTTTCACCTTTTATGAGCAGCATATACTGCAGGCTGGCGGAGTGCCGGTCTATTGCATGAGCGGTTTGGAAGATGGATTTATACCTGACCCTGAAAAAATAGAGAGCAAGATAAGCAAAAGAACCAAAGCTATGATCATAAATTCTCCCTGCAATCCAACAGGGGCGGTCTTTCCTTTTGAGCTTCTGAGGAAAATTGCCGATATTGCAGCTAAACATGACCTTCTTGTGATTTCTGACGAACTCTATGAAGCATTTACGTATGATGTTCCACATTGTCCCTTTGCGGCCCTTCTGGGGATGAAGGAGAGGACGATAACGATCGGCGGCATGTCAAAAAGCTATGCTATGACAGGCTGGCGCATAGGATATGCTATGGGACCCTCTCTCCTTCTAAGGGCAATGCAGGTAACGGGAGTGCCTCAGACGATAAGCGTGAACACGATGGTACAGAGGGCCTCTGAATTCGCCCTTGATAACTGTGATGACACGGTAGAAGAGATCACATCGCTGTTCAAAGCCCGTGTTAAATTTTCATATGAAAAATTCAGCAGCCTGCCTGGAATAAAAACAGCTGAGCCAAAAGGCAGCTTTTACCTTTTCCTCGATGTTTCCGAAACTGAGATGGACGGAGAAGAATTTGCTGAAAGGGCTCTGAAGGAAACAGGAGTGGTAACTATCCCAGGGGCTTCTTTCGGTCCTCACTGCAGAAACTATATCAGAATAGCATGCACAGTGCCGGAAGAGAGGCTTGAGGAAGCATCGCAAAGAATAAATAAAATACTTGTTTAGTCTGTAAGCGGGATAGAAATATAGGATGGATAGTGTGAGGCTCTTGCCCCACGGCACTGGTTCAGAGGTCAATACCCGATATAGATCGATCTGCCTTTCTGAACCTGTGCTGAAAATGTTTCTTCAAATGTGTTCTTTAAAACTCATGTGACGTGGTGCTCTGTTTTAAACTATCTCTTCATGATGATCCGCTCTACGGGCAGGCCGTTTTTCATTTCGACCGCTTCGAAGCGTCCTTCCGGCGTGATCCAGTATGGTATGCCGGAAATGTATACTAACTTGTTGCTCATGCTCCCACCTCCTTATACAAAAAGTAAACAACCTATATATTATACAGGTTGTTTCTGATCTGTCAAATTAAGACGTGCAGAGACTCTGCAAAAAAATGTCTACATGTCGATGATCGGCGGGATAAAAGCCGCAGAAGTCTCCGTATCCCATGGGAATAGGACCCATGTGTCCTGGCTTACTTCCGTAATGAAGGTGTCAACCAGAGGGCGTCCTTCTGGCTTAGCGTAGACGGTGGCGAAATGACCTCCGAGAAACATGTCCCTTACGATCTTCGCTGTTTTTCCTGTGTCTACAAGGTCATCAATTATAAGCCAGGTTTCATTGACTCCGACAAGGTCCGGTCGTTTCAGGATATTTGCTGCTCCCTGATCCCTGATAGTGTAGCTTGAGATGCATATAGTATCTACAAGATGTATATTGAGTTCTCTTGCAATTATTGCCGCAGGTACAAGGCCGCCCCTTGCGACGGTTATTATCCTGCTCCAGTCTTTTCTTTTGTCCAGCAGTTTCCATGAGAGAGCTCTGCAGTCTCTGTGAAGCTGTTCCCAGGATACCGGATAATTTTTATTGTAGCGCTCAGAAGCTTTCATATTATGACTCTCCCCATAAATAGGATCATATGCCCGAAATTGTACCTTTATACTATTTGATTGTCCATGAACAGGGCAATAAACTGCAGGTTCAATAGAGTTCCGGTTTCCTCATTTCAAATACCTTCAGGAATTCCCTGGCTTTTCTGACTTTTGAAGTCTCTATCTCAACGAAGGCGAAGTCCTCTGTCATGCCGCCCTGATAAAGGATCTCGCCCCAGGGATCCACGACCATTGAATGTCCTCCGAAGAGAGTGCCGTCTGTTGTTCCCACCCTGTTGCATGCAGCCACGAACGTCATGTTCTCTATTGCTCTTGCCTGCAGCAGTGTACACCAGTGGTCTATCCTGGAGGCAGGCCATTCTGCTGCGAAAAACTGAAGTTCTGCTCCCTCTGCTGCATATCGCCTTGTCAGTTCACAGAAGCGGAGATCATAGCATATCGCGAGGGCAGCCTGGATGTTCCCTATTTTGAAGAGAGTCCCCTTATCTCCGGAAATCAGAAATTTTTCTTCATCCATCAGAGGGATCAGGTGTATTTTGTCATAGCTTGTGACGTAATTGCCTGAAGGGTCGATCACCATTGCCCTGTTGGCTGCCCCTTTATCGGTAAGTGCGAGTATGGAGCCGCCGGTAAACCAGCAGTTGTATTTTACAGCGAGTTTTCCGAGGAATTCTGCAGCCTCGGACGCATTTCTGTCTCCATATTTATGGGATTCTTCGATGACATATCCGACGTCCCAGATCTCAGGGAGGATCACTGCGGTAGGTGTGTCAGATTTAACCCATTTTGAATCAAGCATCCTTTCGACCTTTTCATAATTGGCTCTTCTGTCTCCGGCTGTGATCTCGATCTGTGCGACAGCTAAGCGAAGCAGTGACATTATTTAGCCCCTCCTTAAGAATCTTTTTTATAACCGTGGACATACTTGGTTTAACTTTAAACAAAAAATTGTAAAATTTCAATACCATTGAGATTTATTAAATTTTTCTGCAAGTTTTTAGAGTTTTTCTAAGATGTTCTTCAGGGATCTGCGGTAAGATCTTTTGACACGGTCTGATTTTTTCAGTGTCATAATGAGCCAGTCTCCCTCCGATGTGCCGCTGGGGAGCATGTCGGCAGACAAACTTATAGAAAATGATTTTTCGCCCGCAAGGACTGTGCATATTTTTTCATTTATAGAATCCACAAAGACTTTTTCCTTTTTAACTGTCATTTTTGCCGACCTCCCTGTTTTTGGGGTACGATATATTCTCACCGTCAGAGATTATCCTGACCGTACCATCCTTTGTGTCGAGCCTTTTTATCCCCAGGGCTGAAACAGCACCCAGCACCTCTTTGTGAGGATATCCATAAGAATTGTTCCTGCCGTAGCTTAGTATTATGACAGATGGGCTTACCTCTCTCAGAAGGGCGAGATCGGTTCCATTCCTGCTTCCGTGATGTGAGGCTTTAAGCACCGCTGCATTGGGCAGCGGCTTTATTGCAGCATGCTCTTTCCTCTCCATGTCGGCCAGCATCAGAAAGTTAG
>JAQVPO010000144.1 GCA_028702015.1 Synergistaceae bacterium
CCGGCGCTCAGCATGTTTGTTCCTGCCAGTGCTGTGGTGAGGGTACCGATCGTCATTTCAACGCCGACCTGAGCATCGCTCGCTGCTGAATTGGAGATCCCCGCAACAGATGCAGTGGGTATCTTCAGGTAATTCATAAGATTCGAGAATCCGGCACTGATAAGTGCGGCTTCGGGTGAACCGTAAGGAGCGATATTGTTTTCTGTGTCAATTGCTGTGAAAAATCCGCCTGCAATGACGGGGGTCCCTTCGGAGACTGTCTGTGCGAGGGCTATTGCAGCAATAGTGTTTGCAAGTGCGACCACAAGTGTTCCGGCTGTCGTTGCAGGAGCAGTGTCGCCGGATACGAGCTTATTGTTAAAGATGATCGGGACGCCGTTTTTTGCTGCTGATGTAATGACATCTGCTGTTTCAGCACTGATGTAGCGTGGTTCTGCTGATTCAACTGAAAGAACGAGATACGGGTTCATGCGCAGCTTAGCTGCTCCGCCGACTGCTGCTGCCGCCATTGCTATGGCAGCTTCTGCGTGCTTACCGCAGACTACAGGCTGCATAATGGGTTTCGTTGTGTATTTCAGAAGCGCTTCAAGTGAATGGAGAACGGATACTCCGTCAGCATCAGGGGTTCCTGGAGCTGATGCAAAATCCACGTTGTCCAGGACTTCTGAAAGGCGTGCGGTTTCCTCTACATCGGAGATGGTCATTTTTCTCGGTTCGCCGGTCTTCCTGTCAACTACCTTTTCAGCTCCGCCGGCCGGACCAAAATGTACATTTTGAGTTTCAAGACGCATTGCGCGCTTGCCGTATCTATTGCAGATTGTGATACGCGAAGGAGCTGCTTTGAGAGCCCATTCGATCTTTGTGCTTGGGAAGCGCACTGTGCTGCCTTCAGTCCAGAAACCGTTAGCTGCGAAAAGTTCGACTGCTGCTTTAGATTCTATACAAATACCTGTTCTTTCGAGAAGCTCGGCTGCTGTCAGAAAGACTTCCTCGCACTGGTCAATGGACATCATTTTCCAGCTTACCGTCTGGTTGACAATGTAGTTGCAGTTTTTATTGTTGCTTTTTGTCGTATACATGCATCTTGCTCCTTTCTTCAGGGTCGCGGTCTAGGCGAGAAGGCGCTTGCAAAGGCCGACAGCGGAGAGGGCGTCAGGTGAAAATCCGTCTGCAACGATTTCTGTTGCGAAGTCGTAAGAAACGGGGGCGCCTCCGATGATAACTTTTACCTTGTCTCTCAGACCTTCTTCTGTGAGAAGATCAATAGTATCTTTCATATGGAGCATTGTTGTTGTAAGCATCGCGGAAAGTCCCATAACATCTGGTTTAAGTTCCCTTACCTTTGCAACTAGGACTTCAGGAGAAACGTCTTTGCCTGCGTCAATGACTGTGAAGCCGTTGCTTTCTAGCATGATCCCGACCAGGTTCTTGCCTATGTCATGAAGGTCGCCCTGGACTGTTGCAATAAGAACTGTGCCGTTTGATTCCATCTTTTCTTCCGCGAGCAGCGGTTTGACGATAGAAAGCCCTTCCTGCATTGCTTTTGCGCTCATGAGCACTTCAGGTATAAACATTTTGTTTTCCTGGAAGAGAACTCCTACTCTTGACATCCCTACAACGAGCCCTTTATTGATGATATCGAGCGGGGCTTCTCCTGCGTCAAGCATAGCCTGGGTTGAAGCTGCGACCAGTTTCTTTTTTCCTTTTAATACCTCTGTTGCAATCTGTTCATATGTTGACATTATTATTTCCTCCTTTTTCTTGGAAACTATTGATTAATGGAACTGTAAATCGGGTATTATGCAGCTTTGGTATTTATCTGTTGTATCAGCGCAACGTCCTTGCATGTTTATTATAAGCATTCAAAATATCGTAATTCAACACTATAAGTATTCTTGTTATTTATTGATCATGACATTCAATTCCATTTAGTGATCGATATGAACTTTTTTCATGCCCATAATTCATCAATTGCATCTTCAATAAATTATTGGAATTTGAATAGTCTTTTTATTGTGGCTATCATGAAATAGCAATCTGGCTAAGATGTTCATCCGTCGAAAATCATTACAATTTAGGGGGATTTGTTATGGGAAAGGATTTATTGCTGAAAACGCTGAAAAATCAGGCAGATGGAAAAGAAATTCCATGGGTACCGTTTGCAGGAGTACATGCTGGATACCTAAAGGGCTATACAGCAAAAGAAGTTCTGATGGATCCCGATAAGCTATATGAATCATTGCTTGAGGTGCATAAGCTCTACACTCCGGATGGCATGCCTATCATGTTCGATCTTCAGATCGAAGCTGAGATCCTAGGCTGCAAGCTTATGTGGGCTGAAGATAATCCTCCCTCGGTTCTTACACACCCGTTTGAGGACGAGACTGTTGATCCCAAAACACTTTCGGTTCCGAAAAAGACTGACGGACGCATACCGATGGTTCTGGATGTTATGAAGCGTATGAAGAAGGCTGTCGGTGATGACACAGCACTATACGGCCTTACCTGTGGACCGCTGACTCTGGCTTCACACCTCCGCGGAAGCGAATTCTTCATGGACATGTATGAAGAGCCGGAATATGTTGAAGCACTGATCGATTACTGCGCAGATGTAAACATTGCCATGGCAGATTACTACATCAATGCCGGCATGGATGTGATAGCAGTTGTCGACCCGCTTGTTTCCCAGGTTTCGCCGGATCATTTTGAAGAGCTTCTTTCTAAAGGTTTTGAAAAGGTTTTCGATTATATCAGAAGCAGGGGAGCACTCTCAAGCTTCTTTGTATGCGGCAACGCTACTGCACAGATCGAGGTAATGTGCAAGACCAGACCGGACAGTGTCTCGGTTGACGAAAATGTAGACCTTGCCGAAGCAAAGAAAACCACGGATAAGTACAATATCAGCATAGGCGGCAACATTCCGCTTACAACAACGATGCTCTTTGGAAACCAGAAGGACAATATGAAGTTTGTGGTGGATCTTCTTGATAAAATAACCCACGACAGACTGATCGTAAGCCCAGGCTGTGACATGCCGTATAATATACCGCCAGAAAATACTATAGCTGCTGTTCAGGCTATTAAGCACACCGATATGGCCCGTAATATGGTTGCTGACTATGAAGCCTCTGATGACGACATAGAAGTAGAGCTTCCTGATTACAAGAACCTTACAAAGCCGTTCATCGAGGTATTCACCCTTGATGCAGCGACCTGCGCAGCATGCACTTACATGCTTGCAGCGGCTATGATAGCGAAGGAAGTATTCAGTGATGCGGTTGATCTTGCCGAATATAAGTATACTGTCCGCGAAGATATCGCCAGGACAAAGAAAATGGGAGTGCAGAAGCTTCCATCCATTTACATAAACGGAGAGCTCAAATGGTCCTCAATAATCCCAAGCAGACAGCAGCTGCTCGATGAAGTAAAGAAGTATATGTAACATGTGCTGGGGCAGGATGACCGATCGGTTATCCTGCCCCATTGATGATATAGAGAGGGAGATTGGCAATGAGAGAGCTTAAAAGTATCGATATCGAACATGAAATCAGCAAAGCAGAGCTTCTTGAGCGTCTGCACTGCGATGATGACGATGAACCTTACGAACGTGCGCTTGAACTCATGAAAGAGGCCGAGCCTCTCCTGCGTCCGTCCTATGTGGTCAAGGAATTTGCAATAGATGAAATAAAACATGACGGAGTTGTAATTGAAGGCAATTTTTTTCAAAGCAAAATAGTAGCAAATAAACTTAAGGATCAGCGAAATGTATTTGTATACCTGGCCACCTGCGGCAGACAGATAAGCAGCTTGATCGACAGTACAGAAGACACTCTCGATAAATATATACTGGATCAGATCGCATATATAACCTATCTGCATGCAATGAAGGAAATGTCTGCCAGAATAGAATCAGATCTTGGAATACTGCGTTACATCATGCTATGCCCGGGTTCGGTTATTGACTGGAGCATAATTGATGTCAAGAAGATATTCAACCTTATGGATGGTATGTATCAGGAGATAGATGTGGAGATCCTTTCAAGCGGTCTTATAAACCCTCTCAAATCCATATCAGGCATCTTTTATCCTACAGATGAGGAATTTGACAGCTGCGAAATATGCATGCGAGCCAACTGCCCCAGCCGAAAGGCAGAATTTGACGAGGATCTCCATCATAGTATGGTAAATTTATGAGCAGGCATATTCTTTATCCTGATGTACAGGGCGAACTCCTTTC
>JAQVPO010000145.1 GCA_028702015.1 Synergistaceae bacterium
CCTTGAGCTTTGCATCAAAGTAATCGGGCCTTGCCATCCATTCGTCTTCCCAGACCGGGCCGAGCCCGCGGTCGGGTGCTTCGTGGAATTTAGAAGTTCCTTTGCCCATACGGAGGTTGAATATGCGCTCGAAGTTGTAGACCTTTTCAGACTGGAGTATCATGCCGTCCCTGTCGAGAGGTCTGCCTGTGATAGCTGTGTAGATGTTCAGATAATTCTGAAGATGCTCGGGAACCCTTGCCGCTTCAAGTCCCTTATACCTGATACCGTTGTCGATGGGTTCGATATCGTTCCATGGAAGTTTGCAAAGTCCGTGGAGCGAGAACCACAGACGGAAGCATGGGAAGAAGTAAAGTGCCTCTGCCTTGTCCGCGTATGTCGGAAGCTGTTTATTTACCATATCCATGAAGATGAGCCATGCCTCGTCATGCTGAGGTCCCTTCAGTGTGAGGAAGTATCCGCCCCACTGGGCCATGGATTCCTGGCATCTGTACTCTGAAGCTTCCAGTCCCTGACATACCATGCCGATTTTTTTCATTACAGCAAGGTCTGCTCCGTAGTTTTTAGAATAATATTCACGCGCAGCTTCGATTCCCCAGCCGGTTGCTATTGAGAAATCATCGGAACCCTGTGCGATACGGTGGATAAGTTCCATAAGATCTTTTTTATTGCCGAAAGTGAGTTCAAGGCCATGGGTATTTTCTTTGTTAATAAGACCGAGTTCGTAGCATTCACATACCCATGCCATGGTCGTCCCGAGAGAAATCGTATCCAGCCCGTAGTGGTCAGCGTAGAAGTTTGCTTCTATCGTCCAGAGCGGATCGAAGACACCTACGTTTGAACCTAGTCCTGCGGCTGTTTCATATTCAGGACCGTCTACAACAACTTCTCTGCCTTTCCATGGTCCGGTCTGCAGCGGGAAGTGGTCTACGGCCTTAGCGCAGGCCAGTGAACACCCATACCAGCAGCCGTCGGCAACTCCCTGGCTGAAGAGCTTAATATACTCATCAGAGCTGATATTGTTTATATCTTTGTGGCTTCCGAATTTGTAGTTGTTGACAGGGAGCAGCTCGTAGTCGTCCATTATCTCTGTGAGGTGGGCGGTTCCTGCTGAACGCATTTTACACTGTTCGTTGTCATGGTCATGTATGCGTTTATGGAGGCTGACGCCGGCCTTCTGGATAGTCTCTATATCGACCGGATCATTTTCTGCTCCTGTGAAGTTAGTGCGTTTTACTACTATTGCAACAACGTTTTTGTTGCAGAGAACTGTGCCGCCGCCGCCGCGACCGGCCTGCTTGAGCCTCACGGCCTTTCTGCGCACGTCATAAAAGCTGAAATTCAGCCCTACGATATAGCTTGTCCTAGCTGCCATGCCTGTTGAAATAACGGAGATAGTGCGTTTGTCTTCTTCGTCTTTCGCAAAATAGTCATGGAGTTCTTCGGAGATATAGTATGCGTTGATGTCTTCAAGAGTTGATTCAAATACCTGGACCTTGAAGTTATCTCCATCGATCAATACCACCACCGGTCTGTCGGCCTTTCCCTGCACTTCAAACGCATCAAATCCGGAGAATTTTAGGAATGGGCCGAAATATCCGCCTGCATTGCTGTTATATGTCTGTTTGGTCGCAGGAGAAAGGAAGACAGTATATGACTTTCCTGTGCCAGGATACTGTGTTATTCCGCAGAATGGTCCGCCGGCAACGACAAGTTCGTTTTCAGGATCGTCCCATTTTGTGTTTTCTTTTACTGCGTCCCAAAGAAGCTTAAGACCGAAGCCGCGGCCTCCCGTAAATTTTTCGATCATGTCTTCCGAAACAGGGCGTTTCTCAAATTTATAATTTCCGTCTTTATTCCCAAGTCCTATGTAAAGAGTTTCCTTGGCATACCCGCGGTGGATCTTAGCTGGTTCATAGGACCATTCCGATAAAAGCTTCATCTCTTTCATTTCTGTCACTCCTTCTTACTTGGATTCCGGTGTAGTAAGGAGCTCAAGTGCTCCTGTCGGGCATGCTTTCGCGCAGATGCCGCATGAAATGCACTTGAAAGGCTCAGTCTGCTTTGCACCATCGAACAGCATGCTTGCCGAGGGGCAGAAACCTACGCACATAAGACATGATGTGCACTTGTTCTTGCGAACCTGCACGATGCCGTTTGCGTCACGTTCAAGCGCCTTGGTCGGGCAGATCTCGATGCATGCGCCGCACTGATTGCAGACATTGATATTCGGATAAGTTGCTTTGTTCTCGACTTTGATTCTGGAAAGAGCAGGATTATCTTCTTTGAACCATGCCTTGGAGCATGCAGACATACATGCTTTGCACTGAACGCATTTTTCCGTTCTTATTTGAAGTACTTTCACACAAAATCCCTCCTGAATTTTGAATATATTCAACTAAAATAAACCAACAGATGAACTCTAAGAAACTGCCGGCCTTCCCCAATGTCAAAATTTTAGCATAAATATTCTATAATATCGTGCTGGATTTCACTATTTTTAATAATAAATACAGTTTTGCTCACTTTTGTTCATAAAGAAGCATCGGAAGTTTAATATAAAAAATTATTAAGAATATGCAAATACAAATTTTATATGCGATACTTTTGTAAGAAGAAAATTTTTTGTGCAGTGTATGAGAGCAAAACATAAGGCTGCGGGTCTAAGAATGAATCATCTGCTTCTTTTGATGCAGACAGGGGCGCAGCATATTCTAAACCATTGGCTGAAAAACTAAATTCAAGGTGGAACTTAGTGAAAGACTAATTTCCACTTCCAAATGCCATATGTGGAATTTAATATTTCAATTAACACAATTAACAACTCAATAACAAAAAAGAAATATCTTCTTGCCAAAGATCAAACTTACTGATAAAATCCACTGCGTTGCAAGCTTATTCAATTGGCCGCAGCAGCCGATGTCGGGGTGGCGGAACTGGTAGACGCGCTGGATTCAGGATCCAGTGGGCTAGCGCCCATAGGGGTTCAATTCCCCTCCTCGACACCAACAGGTAAATAAATCCAGTCACAGACTGGTTTCTATCCTTTGGAAACCCTTATAAAAGCTCACTGTACAAAAGACTGTACAAAAGGGGTATTTTATGAGGGCTTTTTCTTTATCCAAACCACCATCCAACTTACTCTATCTGGAGACAGGCTTTTACTTTCGCCTAGTTGTCCCTAAAGACCTGCGCCTAAATCTGGCTTCCCTGTTTCTCCTTATTAAATTAAAGCAGCTCGATTCGATATTGTTATTTTTTTGATCAGTAAAAGACTTAATGGCAAGTAAAAAAAATAATTGCAGTATGCATATTATCCCCTTCAGATTTTCGAGTGGAACTATATTTAATTTAATTATATAATTAGCAATTAATCTTTAACAAGATGATAGGATGATTAAAAAATTAATTAAAGGAGGCGATGTGTATGGAGAGAAAAATGGGTGATAAAAGGGTGGCGGCAATATTGTCAATAACGATCGTCTTTTTCTTTTTGGGTATACTGGCAGTAAGGGCTAATTCAACAGTAATGCTTATAACTGCTGGTTCTCTGACTATTTGTCTTGGAATACTTTCAGGTGTTAAGTGGGAAGAATTTAACGAAGATATTTGTCAAAGTATTTCAACATTCATACCGGGAATATTGGTCATCATGGCTGTAGGGATTGTTATTGGTGCATGGATGATCTCGGGGACTATTCCTTTGATGATTTATTATGGTCTTAAAATCCTCTCTCCTTCATGGTTTTTGCCTGCATCTCTTCTGATTTGCATCATTGTATCAATAACCACAGGAACTTCATGGGGTACTGTGAGTACTGTGGGGATAGCATTGATGGGGGTATCCGGTGGGCTTGGCATTCCTCTCCCATATACAGCAGGGGCAATTGTCTCCGGAGCAATTTTCGGAGATAAACTTTCCCCGCTCTCTGATACAACAAACTGAGCAACTGTTGTCTCCGATGTTTATATTTATGATCACATGAGATATATGCTGCCGACTACACTGCCTCCAACGTTGTTTGCGCTTGTGATGTATTGGTTTTTAGGCAGAGAAGCGACCGGAAATATAGAAGGAGATCAGCTGTTCGCAATATTGGGAACGCTTGAAAATAACTTTTCATTGGATCTTGTCCTTATGCTGCCGCCTATAATAGTCTTAGTGCTGGTTGCGATGCAGAAGCCAGCATTGCCGACGTTTGCTATAGGTATTTTTCTTG
>JAQVPO010000146.1 GCA_028702015.1 Synergistaceae bacterium
TCTTACAGCAGAGTTCAGGAAGTGCGCTCCCTCGCAGGTGTTGTTGGAGAGGACGAACTTTCCAAAAATGACAAAATGTCATTGGAATTTGGGAAACTGTTCGAAGAAAAATTCCTTAAGCAGGGGAAAGAAGAGGAGCGGGAAATAGGCTTTTCTCTCGACATGGCTTGGGAAATTCTTAGCAAGCTGCCTAAAAGTGAACTTACAAGGATCTCACTTAGGGATATACAGGAGCACATCAAAAAATACAGCGATTGATCTTACGCTTAAAATATACGACAGAATAATAAAAGAAGCCCGTGGATTATTCCGGGCTTCTTTATCTTCTATCGGTCAGGTACAAAAGGCAGTTATCTAATCCTCTAACTTGACGCTATCGCCTTTGCTAACTGTTCCTCCTGAAACAACTACACAGAAAAGACCTTCTGAAGGAAGCAGGCTTACTCCAAATGTCCTGCTCACAATGCTCGGGTGGTCATCCTTGCCGATCTGGGTCACCTGCAGAAGCACTTCGTCTCCAAGCCTTATCCTGGCCCCCACCTTGACAGAAGAAAAATCCAGCCCCTCTATCAGGACATTCTCTGCAAAATCGCCGGGCCCCATCCTCAGGCCTTTTTCTTCATTTACTTTTCTCAGACTTTCAAAACTGAGACAAGTGACCTGCCGGCCCCAGTCTCCAGCATGTCCGTCATTTTCGATACCTCTGCCGGCAATAAAGAGTGCCTTCGCCACCTCTTTCTTGAGCTGCCCTCTCTGGGGACTTAAAGAAACTGAGTGGACAATTCCAATCTTTTTCATAAAATCTTCCTTTCCATCTCTCAAATGCATATAAATTATTTAAACAATGATCATTGTTTAAGATTGCACTGCCGGCCTATAACTGAGAGGTACAGTAAGGACACCTTGTAGCTCCGTCATCAATATCTGATAAACAGAAGGGACATTTACGCTTGGGCAATGCGGCAGGGACAGGTTTCGACATTTTGTTCGCAAATCGTATGACCCAGAAGATCGCCCAAGCCTGGATAATAAAATTAATTACGGAGTTGATAAAAAGTCCGTAGCTTATCACAGGCAGACCTGCTTCCACAGCTTCTGCAAGCGTTGACACCTGAGTATCAGAGAGGTTGATGAACATATTGGAAAAATCCATGCCGCCGATCGCGAGTCCTATCGGAGGCATCAGTACATCCGTCACCAGTGAAGCGACAACCTTGCCGAATGCAGCTCCGATTATTACTCCGACTGCCATATCCAACACATTGCCGCGCATCGCAAATTGCTTGAAATCCTGCATTATTGACATGCAAACACCTCCGCGTCATAAATGACAAGATAATACAGCAACCCTTAAGATAATATTATAATAGCAATAAAAAAGAAATAAAACAAAAAAATTAGAGCCTTAGGATAAGATTTTTATGAGGTTCACTTTGCTAATCTGGTAAGATGGGGAATTGAGCTTATTAATTTTACAGTATAGGGATCATCCGGGTCATTGAGGATATTGTCAGTGAGTCCCTCCTCGCACAGACATCCGTCTTTCATAACAATTATTTTCTCTGCGGCTGTTCCAGCAAGCATAAGATCATGTGTGACAAAAACCATTGCTGTTCCCGATGACACATATTTTGATAATACACCGACGACCTCCCCACGTGTTGAAGCATCCTGCATCGACGTCGGTTCATCGCAGAACAGTATCTGCGGTGAAAGCATAAGGGCCCTGGCAAGCTGCACTCTTTGCCTCTGTCCGCCCGAAAGTCCTACTGCACGAGACCTGAGTATCCTTTCGCTTTTAAGACCAAGTTCTTCAAGCAGAGCCTCTGCCCTTTCCCTTATTTTATCTTTACTTGCCTTCAGTCCAGCAATAACGGCAGGTTCGCATACAGCATCAAGTGCGGTAAGTCCAGGCGGAATGGCACCGTATGGATCCTGCTGCACATAGCCGCATTTTTGCCTGACCTTTGCAAGTTCGTCTCCGGAAAGTGCCGAGATATCTTTGCCAAGAAGGGCAACACGTCCTTTTTCTGGTTTTACAAGACCGATAAGAGCGCGCAGCAGGGTTGTCTTGCCGCTGCCCGACCCTCCGACGACGGCAAGTGTTTCACCGGGAGCCAGAGAAAGGGAAATGTCATTGACAGCCTTATGCAGGGATCCTTTTTTCGATCTGAAGCTTACCGTGACCCCGGACGCCTCTATGATAATATTATCCATTGTTTTGGTTCCTCTCCCGGAACATTTCCCTGACCAGCTCCTTCGTGTGCGGATGTTGGGGATCATTGATGATATCACGCGGTGTGCCGGTCTCTGCGACCATACCGTCCTTCATTACTATAAGCCTGTCACAGACCATAGCAGCCAGCGGCAGGTCATGAGT
The DNA here is from genome assembly GCA_028702015.1 of Synergistaceae bacterium. Taxonomy (GTDB): domain Bacteria; phylum Synergistota; class Synergistia; order Synergistales; family Synergistaceae; genus Caenicola. The sequence continues at coordinate 2,381 of JAQVPO010000146.1, forward strand.
GACGAGAATGATCGAAAGATCTTTTCTTTTTTGCAGTTCAGAAAGCAGTTTTAGTATTTCGGCCTGAACTATCACATCCAAAGCAGTTGTGGGTTCATCTGCCAGAAGAAGTGCGGGAGAGCACGCAAGTGCGAGAGCTATTGCCGCCCTCTGTTTCTGGCCGCCGGAAAGCTCGTGCGGATATCTTTCTTTGATGCCTGCATCCAGTCCAACCTCGCCAAGCAGCCGTATAACATCTTTTTCTGCCTCTTCGCCGAATTTATTTGAATGTATATTCAGGACTTCCTCTATATGGCTTTTGATCTTAATTACAGGAGTAAAAGAATTCTGGGCACTCTGAGGAACTAGGGATATTTCTTTCCACCGCAGATCACGCATCTTATCCTCCGACATCTTAATGATGTCAGAACCATTGTACAGAAGCTCACCGCTGATTTCCGTCTGCTTAGGCAGCAGTCCCAGCACAGCCATCATCAGTGTGCTTTTTCCGCTCCCCGATTCCCCCACCAGGCCCATAAAGGAGCCCTTCTCCACATGCACAGAGACATCCCTTACAGCATCAACCACTCTGCCCGCTGAGTTATATCTTACTGAGAGGTTTTTTATGTCAAGCATTTTTTCCGCTTCCAAGCCTTGGGTCGATTTTTTCTTCCAGCCAGCGCCCAATATCCATAAAAATAAGACATAAAACAACTATTCCAAATCCTGGCGGAATAAGCAGCCACCAGGCCCCTTCTGTGAAAGCCCCGAAGGAATGCGCCTCATGCAGCATCCTTCCCCATGATATCAGTCTGGGGTCCGACAGCCCCAGAAATGCCAGGCCTGCCTCGGCAAGTATTGCTCCCGGCACCCCGAGAGCTATATTGGCCAGCAGTATAGGAGCGGCCTCCGGTACAAGATGGCGCAGAAGGATGTATCTTCTCTTTGCGCCCAAAGCTCTAAGTCCTTCCACCCATGCACTTTCCCTCACGGTAAGTACAAGTGCCCTGACTGAACGCGCTGTTCCCATCCATGAAAATATCGAAAGGATCAGCACGAGCTGCCACAGACCCTTTCCCCAGAGACCGGCAAGAACCATCATTATCGGAAGTGTCGGTATTGAGAGCAGAACATCCACGATCCTCATTACGACCGAATCAAACCATCCTCCGATATATCCCGTTGCAAGTCCCAGGCCGAGCCCCAGAAAACTGGCAATAAGCGTGGCGCTTATGCCCACTATAAGGGAGGTCCTGATACCGAAAATAAGCAGGGTGAGAATGTCACGCCCTCTCTGATCCGTACCCAGAAGTCCCTCTCTGCCACCTGGCAGAGAAAGGGTAAGTTCAGTTTCATCAGAGCCCTCAGTCCGGATATAATACTTTCCCTTATCAGGGAAAAGATGGTCAACGCTGTTTCCGATGAGAGGAAGTCCCAGCTTCTGTTTAAAGATCATGTCCCTGCCGTCCAGATTTACCCAGTAAACATTGCTTCCGTGAAGAGTTTCAAGCACCATCTCTTCATGTGGGGCTGACCAGATTATCCTCACTTCTTTTTCAGGATCGGCAATTATTTTTCCGTTAAGAGCAAAAATTTCAGGAGGCAGCTTTTCCCAAACCAAGCTAACCGGTTCATTGCCAATAACATACTCCGATGAACGGGGAAGGTCTCTGTTCCACCATATGGGCCTTGCAAAGGGAGCTCCTGTTATATCTGAAGGATGCGCTGCTATAAGCATAGGAGCAAGAAAACCTGTCAGAAATATGCAGATAAGCAGAAGCATGCTTTTACGTTTCAGGATCTCTTTCATTGCTCTCTGCCTCCGACACGC
>JAQVPO010000147.1 GCA_028702015.1 Synergistaceae bacterium
TTCCCTGGGCACAGGGACGATCTTTACGTTCATGCCAGCGCTCCTGCAGGATTTTTCAAAAAAAAGCGCCATGTGAGTCGTGTCAAAAGTTGCTATGCAGTCCATATAGGACCACCACCCTTCAAAGCCAATATCTCTTTATTCCGCAATTATACGTGGACTTCAGATATATTGACAGGTAAAATTCACTAGTCGACTTATTATGTTCCATTTTTTGTTGAACCAATAAGAGGGGGTAAAGGAAATATGTTTCCAGCAAGAAGATTTACAGTAAGCGTTTTGGCCGTTCTTTTCCTTTCTTTGTTTATTGCAGGCGCGGCGTTTGCTCAGGATGTAATGGGGTGTGTTGATCCTCAGAAGATAATGTTCCAGCATCCCAAATTTGAGCAAATACAGAAACAGGTTCGTAATGTGACAAACAAAAAGCAGGAAGAGGCAAAAGCAGCCATCGAGAAAGAAACTGACGACAAAAAGAAATCACAGATTTTCCAAAAGAAAAGGACAGAGGCTGCCAATGAAGAGAGAAAACTTATGGAGCCGCTGTTCAAGGATATAAACCTTGCGATACGGACAGTTGCAAATGCTAAAAAGATAACAGTAGTAGTTGACAAGGGAGCGGTTTTTTACGGCGGTACAGATATCACCGAAAGTGTAATTGCTGAACTGAAAAAGAAAAAATAGTCCTGACTGAACAGCATTAGGTATGAATTCCCCGGCGCATAATTGCGCGCGGGGTTTTTTTATGCTTCAAAAAAATAAATAGCTCATTATAGAAACACAGGTAAAAAGATACGTGTTTTGATATACTTATCAAAATCAGGAACTTAGGAGGCAGGATATTATGTCATGTAATATAAGCATTGATATACAGCAGGTAAATATACCAGAGGAAAGCAACGTTATAATCGGACAAAGCCACTTTATCAAAACTGTTGAGGATATCTTTGAAGCTCTGGTGACGTCCTCTCCGTCGATCGAATTCGGGATCGCTTTCTGTGAGGCGTCTGGCGACTGTCTTATAAGGCATGACGGAAACAATAAAGACCTTGAAGGCGCCGCGGTAGAAAATGCCAAAGCAATCAATGCAGGACATGTCTTTGTTATTGTTTTGAGGAAATCGTTCCCGATCAATGTTCTTGACCGGATCAAAAATGTGCAGGAGGTCTGCCGTGTCTTTGCGGCCACTGCCAACCCACTGCAGGTGCTTGTTGCTGAAACGGACCAGGGCAGGGGAGTGATAGGAGTAGTAGATGGATCAAAAACAGTCGGCATCGAAGACGAAAATGGGCAGAGCTGGAGGAAAAACCTGCTTCGCAGCATAATAGGATATAAGAGATAAAAACTTTAATAAAAAATATTCAAGGCCGGCACTTCTGTGTATTGAAGAAGTGCCGGCTTATTTTTCAGACGTACTGTTTTTTTGATTTGATCCCGATGATAACGCATGATGCGGACAAAGCAAGGCCTGCAAAGAGAGGGTCTCCTGGCAAAGCTGCAATGCCCCATACGATAGTTCCTGAAAGCCCTGTAACAGAAGAAGCAAGCGCCCACCCAGGGGATAGGGCATGCGGGCGCATAACGGCTGCAGCGAAAGGCAGGAATGTGCCGGCTCCTCGGAGCCCCATGCTCAGATAACTCCATTCAAGGATCATCGATCCTGTCCCCGTGATGCCTGTCAATGCTGCTGATATGACTATAGCGCCTATCAGCAGGCGATGCATGACTATTTCTTTATCTTTATACTTTTGCAGGAAATTTTCAGGAACAAGGTTTTTTACAATATTTGTTGATATGCCAAGGATGAGCCCTGATGCGCAGCCTATCACAGTTATCAGAATGCCTCCCCATATGATACCCCCTAAGAACGGAGGGAAGGAATCTCTGATAAACCACGAAAGAACTTCCTCCGGTCTCACTTCTATCCCCCTGGCTCTGACAGAAAGACCTATCCAGACACCCAGAAGACCCATCGGAGGCATCAGGACGGCCGAAGCGAAAGCTCCCCTTTTGGCTGTCTGCGCATCTTTTGCGGCAGCAAGAGACTGTATGTATATCTGTGTTGTGAAAACTCCGACTATCATTGAGACCAAATAACCTATCTCATGGACGAATCCTCTTCCGAAGGGGCTGAACCATGGGACGGCCCCTAGCTGTGTAGTAACGAAGCTGAAAGTTCCTCCCTTTATTATCGCCATTGTGAAGCAGGAGAGAAGAACAAAATAGAGCAGGATTATCTTTGCTCCGCCTAGTGTGCTGAAGCTCTTCAGTCCGCCGGCGGCAATAAAGGCGATTATTGAAAGACCTGCCAGAAGTGAGGCCGTCGGAGAAGATATGGGGAAAAGGCCTCTCAGCAGAGCTATGCATGATAAAAACTGCGCGGATATTGATATAAAAGTACCTATTGTCGAAGAGAGCGTTGCTGTCAATGACATTGATTTTCCGCAGAAGCTCTCTTTGCCCCCGTAGCTTTGAGCAAGGTAATCAGCGACGGTCGTAATATTTGAATTTCTCAGCGGAACGGCGAATCTGAGCCCCAGAAGCAGACAGCCAAGGCCGCCTCCCAATGTAAACCATATCGCAGTCATTCCGTAACTGTAGGCCATCTGAACTGTGCCTACAGTTGAAGCGCCTCCCACCAAAGCCCCGAGAAGTATGCCTGTGACCCCTGCAGCCGAGGATCTTCTTCCTCCAAGTGAATAATCTTTAGTGGCAGATCTCCTGGTTCCTATGAATGTTCCTGTTGCTGCAAATATCGCAAGGATCGATATGGCTGCAAGGTAAAAATAAAACAAAGTGCCACCCCATCTCTTATTCCGGAGATATATTACCCCTTTTGATGTTTGCGCGCTATTATATCACTTGTAGTTGTATCGGTGCTCTGATATTCTCTATGCGGAGGATGCGATCATGGCAAAAAAAGATATAAGCAGATATAAGTGCAGCGAATGCGGATATGTGAGCCTGACTATGGTGGGCAGATGTCCGAAGTGCGGTGTATGGGGAAGCATGGAAGAGGAAGTGCCGATCCGCATGACTAAAGATGGAAGGCCTGAAGCGACAAAGGCAGCCCTGCCTCTTAGGGGACTTGATGTTGAAGAGCAGGAAAGGATCCCGTCAGGGATCGCTGAGCTGGACAGAGTTCTTGGAGGCGGATGGGTACCAGGCGGAGTTGTGCTGCTCGGCGGAGAACCGGGGGTCGGAAAATCGACGCTTCTCCTGCAGGTCTGTGCAGAAATGGCGCAAAACGGCAGAAAGGTCCTTTACATTTCCGGAGAGGAATCTTCCGGACAGCTTGCTCTCAGAGGGAGAAGACTTGGCCTTATGCATGAGGGACTCTATCTTCTGTGTGAAGATGACCTTGCCTCATGTCTGAAAGCTGCGGAGGAATATGATTTTGTTGTTGTCGACAGTGTCCAGGCTTTCAGGACAGATGCAGAGAGCGGTTGGGCAGGATCTCCCAGCCAGGTCAGGGGAGCAGCTTCCATGGCTGTTGAAATGGCTAAGAACTTCCAGATACCCACTGTGATCGTAGGACATATAACAAAACAGGGACAGATAGCGGGACCTAAGCTGCTTGAACATATGGTCGACGTTGTCCTCCTTTTTTCCGGAGAGCAGAATTCTCCGAACAGACTTCTGAGGGCAGAGAAAAACCGTTTCGGCAGTACGGACGAACTTGGAATATTTGAAATGTCAGACAAGGGGCTCTCTCCAGTGCTTGACCCTAGCAGGCTGTATTGGGACGGGGCTGACCTGGGCAGCTCAGGTGTCGCGATATCTATGGTCCTTGAAGGATCACGTTCTCTTGCGGCTGAGATACAGGCTCTTGCCTGCAGTTCTCCCTTTCCGTACCCTAAGAGGACTTCGAGGGGGCTGGAGACCAACAGACTGCAGCTTCTGCTTGCTGTCCTTGAAAAGAGGTGCGGAATCTTTTCTAGAAACAGTGATGTTTATCTGAATATCACCGGGGGTCTTACTCTAAGAGATCCTGCGGCAGACCTTGCTGTCTGCGCAGCGCTTGCTTCTACTTTGAGAGATATCCCGCTTCCTTCGGATGTATGTTTTATAGGGGAGGTAGGGCTTGCAGGAGAGGTGAGGCCTGCAGGAAGGACTATGATGAGGCTGAAAGAGGCTTCAAGACTTGGTTTTAAAACAGCCGTGATAAGCAAAAGGACC
>JAQVPO010000148.1 GCA_028702015.1 Synergistaceae bacterium
AAGATGTCGATGATATTATTGAAGATCTTTCTGCTGCGCTTTCATCTGCATCTGTTGAATAGTGTGCAGGCTGATTGTAAAACAGATACTGCAGACAGAATTTAATCTTTACAGCAGATATGTCCATCAATAGTCAAACATAATAATTGAGGCACGGAACAGCCGTATAGATTTTTCTATGAAAATAAATACATTAAATTAAAACAGAAGACACGCAGGATAAGATACGTCCGCATGTCTTCTGTTTGATGTTTGAAGCTATATAAGTTTTAGTCTTATCCTGTCCAGTTTTAACTAAGCGGGATATAGGAGCATACATACTGAACCGGGATATAGCAGCGGAATCCGAACTTGCTGTTTCCGGGCAGATTGAAGGTCTCTCCTGCTTTGATCTCAATGTATTCATTAGTGCCAGGGAGACGTACCTGACAGACTCCTTCAATGATTTCCATAATTTCTGCATCGCCTGTTCCGAATTCGTAATCTCCGGGAAGGAAAAGTCCGAGAGTCTTGCGGTCACCGTCTGCTGTGTAGATCGTATGGCTTACAACTTTTCCGTCAAAGTATACGTTTGCCTTGGCAATAGCTGTAACATTTTCGAGCTTTTCTATCATTTGATTGCGACCTCCTGTTTGAATTGGATGTCCGACTATGATAGTGTTATTTTGCACATACGTCTAGTACAATGGGATAGTTTGATGGAAATTATAAATATTATGGAGGACATACCTTGAGTAAATATTATATATTCTGCAATGGCAAGATAGTGCTTAAAAAAGGTGGTTCAGAACTGCCTGACACAGTATCAGACAGAAATCTGGAGTGCTTTTTTAAAGAAAGCGGGAATATTTACAGAGAAAACCCCGAAGAAGGAATTTGGGCAGAGATTGATCCAAAGGCAGAGCTGCCTGACAACTATGTCCTGTTAGAAAGAAGGGCTATATGGCCTGCCTTTGCAGAGAGGGAATTTTTCAGAGTAGGCAGAGCCTTTCACTTGATGGACTGGCAGCGTACCAACAAACACTGCGGGGTTTGCGGGGCGCGGACTTTATATGATAATGATGAAGGAGCAATGCGATGCCCGCGCTGTAATGAAGTCTTTTATCCTGTTATTTCTCCTGCGATAATCGTAGCAGTGGAAAAGTATGGAAAACTTCTGATGGGGCACGGCATTAATTTTCCTCCCGGCAGGTTCAGCGTTCTTGCCGGTTTTGTGGAACCAGGTGAAAGCCTGGAGGAGTGTGTGATAAGAGAAGTCTTTGAAGAGACAGGGGTAGCTGTAAAAAACATCAGATATTTTGGAAGCCAGCCCTGGCCCTTTCCACATTCTCTGATGCTTGGCTTTACAGCGGAGTGGAAAAGCGGCGAAATCAGGGTCGATGGCAAAGAGGTCACAGAGGCATCCTGGTTTGCTCCTGAAGAAATGCCTGAAGTTTTTCGTGGACTAAGTATTTCATGGAAGCTGATAGAAAATTTTATCAAAAACCATTCGCAAACTACCGATGCAGTTATATCATGAGTATATGACAATAAGAGCATCAAATGATCAGAAAAGTATTTTTGAAGACAGGAGGTGGTGCTGATGCTGTTTGCCAGAAAAAATAGAATTATAGTTTATTTTATGGCTATGGCATTTTTGCTCATCATACCTGCTCTTTCGGAGGCTTCCCTAAGTGCTGGCGATGCTAAGGCAGTGTGGTTACGAGTTGCTGATGCTACTGGACTCGAAGGACTTCCTTTTACGGTCAAACAGGAGAAAACGCCTAATGCATGGGTCTCTAACGGCAATTCTGTTGCTGTTACTACAGGATTGCTTGAACTTCTTGACACACAGTCCGAATTGTATGGAGTATTATCTCATGAAGCCGGTCATGCTAAGCTGAACCACTATGAAAACACAGTAAAAAGAGGAGTTGGTCTTTCTGTTGCCGCTGTTCTGTTTGGAAAATTATTTGGAGGCGGTATTGCAGAGACAGCTGCAGGTGTCGGAGCAAATCTTGCTTATGCCGGGTGGAGCAGAGAGCAGGAGGTTGAGGCTGATGACTATTCTGTACATCTGGCTAATAAGATGGGAGAAGATCCGGTTGGTCTTTACAGTGCTCTCCTTAAACTTTCTAAAAGTGGAAACAGAACGGAGCCAAGCGGCTTTAATTCGCATCCTCCGGATGAACGCAGGCTTCTGCATCTAAGGAATGAGATCCTCAGTATAAACCCGAATTCAAAGTTTCCTGACGGCTCAGAAAAAGAGGCTGCCCAAACGCAGCCTGACGAGGAGAATCGCTGATGTTTGGAGAAAAGGGCTTGCTGCACGTCTATACCGGTAGAGGTAAAGGAAAGACTACTTGTGCGCTTGGGCTTGCCGTGAGAGCACTTGGACATGGAGCTAATGTGACCTTTATACAGTTCATGAAAGGCTGGAAAAATTATGGGGAATTGACCACGGCTTCAAAACTTGAGGGATTGGAAATTATCCAGACGGGCAGGCCGGACTATGTATATAAAGGCAGAGAAGAACCTGAAGACTATGAAGAAGCAAGAAGAGGTATGGAAACCGCGCGTGAAATAATAGCTGCCCCTGAGAATTGTGACATGCTTGTCCTGGATGAAATAAACGTGGCTCTTGAATATGGACTGATATCTCTGGAATCAGTGATTGATCTTATAAATAACAGACCTTTTGAAATGGAACTTGTCCTGACAGGCCGTGACGCCTGCAGGGAGATTATTGAACTTGCCGATCTTGTTACAGAAATGAGGGAAGTGAAACACCCTTATAAACTTGGAATATTGGCAAGAAAAGGGGTAGAATTCTAGTTGACAGAAAAAGTCTTATGGGCTAATCTAAAACAGTTTTAAATTAAGACCGGTTTGAACAAAAAATGCAGAGCTCAAGGAGGACCCAAAAATGAAGACAAATAAAAATCTGGCGACAGCATTTGCAGGAGAATCACAGGCCAACAGAAAATATCTCTGTTTTGCTGCTCAGGCAGAAAAAGAAGGATTCAGCAGTATAGCCCGCCTTTTCCGCGCGACAGCTGAAGCCGAAACGATCCACGCATTTGCAGAATTTAAGGCAAAGGGCGGAATAGGCACAACAGCGGAGAATCTGATGAGTGCTAAAGAGGGAGAAACATATGAATTTACTGAAATGTATCCCCCGATGATAGAAGATGCAAAAGGCGAGGGCAATAACGAAGCTGCACGTATCTTCCATTATGCAAACGAAGCGGAGAAAGTGCATGCGCGTCTTTATGACGAGGCGCTTGCTAACATTGGCAATGAGCCTGAGGGGCAGGATTACTATCTTTGCCCGATCTGCGGCTATATTCATAAGGGCAAAGAATCAACGGCTCCCTGCCCGATCTGCGGAGCCAAGTCATCAATATTCAAGAAGTTCTAGTCAGATTTATCAATAAAAAATAATTAAATTGCATATTTTTAGACCGCGGACAGTAACGATCTGCGGTCTTTTTGTTTTTCCTTATCAAATAAAGAGAAATGCTGAGCAAACGTTGAAACTAAACAACGATACAGGTTATAAGCCAAAGTTATCCATGTTATAATAAGTTATTATCTTTTTTTGGGGAATGAGGGGATGGTTGATGTGGTTCATTATCGTTAAATTTTTTCTCAACCTTTTTTTCAGTATAGAAATAAAGGGCTGGGAAAACTGGAAAAAAGCAGGAGAGGGAGTCTTGATAGCCCCGAACTATGTCTCCTTCATTGATCCTTTGATATTAGCAGTATTCCTTCCCGAGAAAGTTCCGTTTGCAATAGAGAGAAGACTTACCAAAAAACGATTCATAGGTCTGTTTTTACCGCTTGCAGAAACGCATATCCTTGATGCAGATGCTCCCCTTACTTTAAAATATTTTTTAAATCTGCTGAAGAATGGCGGAAGATGTGTGATATTCCCAGAACTGCAGCCAACAACCATAGGCAACCCTATGAAAGTTTCACAGGGTGTTGCAATGATAGCTGACCATACTAAAGCCAAAATCCTCCCAATAAATATCAAAGGTACAGAACTTACTCCATTTTCACGTATCCAGCACAAACCGGGTCTGCGGTTTTTTTCAAAAGTCACAATAACGATCCTTCCTGCGACGAATATAGATATTCCAGATGATCTCTCAGGCCCCAGAAGAGGAGCAGCGGCAGGCAGAGCACT
>JAQVPO010000149.1 GCA_028702015.1 Synergistaceae bacterium
TGATGTAAAAGGAATGGGAGCTGGGTCACCAAAATTTGCACACGTATGGGCAGAAGCAACAAAGCTGGCCTTTGCTGATCGCAGTAAGTACATGGCGGACACAGCATTCGTTAAGATTCCTCTCAGCGGACTGCAGTCAAAGGAATATGCCAAAATGCTTGCAGGAAAGATCGATATGAATAAAATAGCTGATAAAGTCGAAGCCGGTGATCCCTGGAAGTATGATGATAATAAATCCTCTGAAAAAGCCTATACGGCTGGGACCGGGGCTGAACGTCAGTCAACAAGCAGCTTTTCAGTCGTTGATCAGCATGGCAACATCGTTACTTCAACAAATACTATAAATTATTTTTGCGGATCTTCAGTTTACGTTCCGGAATATGGATTCCTTCTCAATGATGAAATGGATGATTTTTCACAGGATCCTAATAGCGTAAACGCTCCGGAACCTGGGAAACGCCCGCTGTCTTCAATGAGTCCGACTATAGTGATTGATCCCAACGGCAATCCGTTTATGAGTATAGGCGCTGCTGGTGCTACCCGCATTATCACTGCAGTGTCACAGATAATCATGAATGTAATAGATCATAATATGAGCATGGACGAAGCTATAGAGCAGGGCAGGTTCCATAATCAGAGCGGCCTTCTGCTGAGGGTTGATAAAGACCGCATGAATGAAGCCACGCTTAAGGCACTGCAGGATGAGGGCTATAAAATTGAACAGGTTGGTCCAGGAACACTTGGCACAGCACAAGGGATCCTTATTGACAAAGCCAAAGGGCGCATGAACGGCGGAGCGGACAGCAGACGTCTTGGTGTGCCTGTCGGGTTTTAAATAACAGGTAAATAATATAAAATAGAAAAAGAGCACAGCAGCTTCAAAACTGCTGCGCTCTTTTTAGGTTAGATGTAAGGCGGCGGATGCTGAATGAATAAAAAAGCAGGAATACGGATCGCTGTCACAGGAAGCCGAGGCAAGAGCAGCATAGTAAGAATGCTCCATGAGGCATTCTGCTGCTGTGAAGTAAACTGCCGCAGCAGAATAACAGGAGTAATTCCAAGGGAATTATCACCTTACGGCGAAAATCCTATTCTCCGTTCAGCAGGAGCTAACGTGGCAGAACTTAAATGGTGGCTTTCCATGCTGCCTGACGATACAGAGGCGGTCATTACCGAGAACAGTGCCATCTCACCTGAGCTGCAGTCCGTCTGTCCCAATCTTCTTCTTCCTACATTAACGGTGCTGACCAATATTAATCCAGACCATACGGCGCTTTGGGGAAATGATGAGGAGAGTGTACTGAATGCCATCTCCGGCGCGTTGCCCATAAAAGGCAGTGTCATTCTGCCGCGCAGACTTGCGGAACGGACAGATCTTCTTCTGCTGGCTGACAGAAAAAAACTCACACTTTATCCTGTCGAAGAAAATAAAGAATTTAAATCACATTTTGCAATAAATATCCCTCTTGCACTGAAGGCATGTGAACTATCCGGCCTGAATATAGAAAAAGCATTGTATGCAATAAAAAGATTAAAACCAGATATAGCTGATTCATGTTTGATCAAAGTAGGAAACGCTGAACTAGCTTTTGCTTTTTCAATAAATGATCTGCAGAGCACAAAGGATTATTTTTATTCTCTGAAGTGGATACCGGGTGAAACTACACTGATATACAATCACCGCCGTGACAGATGGGACAGACTCAAAGCCTTTGATGAGTGGATAAGTCAGGCTGGATGGAAGAAAGTATGTATAATCGGAGACCTTCCTTTTTTACCGCGCTTATTTAAATATTATAAAAAAGTTGAAACTTTTGAGTCGATGACAGACATGATAACCAAAGCAGGCCGCTGTTTTGGCTGCGGCAATACTGTCTACGGACTTCCTCTTGCCTTTAAACTTGCACTTGAAGATGGTACACTCAAAATATGAACGATAATATTACTTTATTACTGGCAGCAGGAATAGCGTGCTCGGTTCTCTGGGAAAGACGCACTGGTCTCAGCAGCGGCGGTTTGATTACTCCCGGCGTCCTGGCTCTCTCCCTTTACTATCCGCAGAGGATATTAACCGGCTTTTTTATTGCGTTTTTAGTTTGGGGTTTGCTTGAAATTGCAGTCCGTTATTTTAACCTGTATGGACGTACAAGAACAGGAGTTGCTATGCTGCTGGCTCTTTCTGTTTTATCTGTTACCGGGCATTATTCTGCCGATCCTTTTTGGTTTGGGTGGGTAGTTCCTGGATTGATTGCCGCTGATATACAGAGACAGGGAATTATTGCGACTGTATGCTCAGCCTTTATCTGCTCGTTCGCGACGGCTTTTTTCATTCAATTAATAATCTCTTATGTTAGCTGGTAAGTTTATATGGACAGCCTGGATCTTAAAAAATATCAAAAAAAAATGAATATCATAAAATATCGCAGAAATTTACTCCTCTTACTGGCATTGCTTATCATGTCCTTTTTCTGGATAAAAGGAGGAACTTCTTTTACCAGGAATGAGCAGCTTCTTTACTCTTCTGTTATTGCAGCTGAAAATGAACTGTGGCAGTGGAAGGGAACCCTGAAAAAAACTGATCCCAATACTGATATATTCAAAACAGGTCTGATAGGTCTTGAATGGAGTCCTATAAGTACTACACTGGGTGATTTATCAGCGAAAAGAACATCTTGTGATCCGCGTTGGTCTATAGTTGTTTCACGCTGGCTTGACACACTTAATATAAAAAAGGGGGATAAAGTTCTATTGCTCTCATCCTCATCTTTCCCAGGCATGATACTTAATGTTCTTACTGCCCTTGAATCACATGGGGCAGAAACATATATGATACTTTCTCTCGGATCATCTACGTGGGGAGCAAATGACCCAGACTTTCCGTGGCCTTATATAGCCTCTCATTTACGTAAAAAAGGAATGCTGCATACAAAAGAAAAATTCGTCACACTTGGAGGCGGCAACGAAACAGGCGGCGGATTAAGTGATGAAGGTATCCTGGCAATGAAAAAAATTGCAGAGACAAGCATGACTCCTCTGGTTGTAAAGGATAATCTGCAGGAAATGATTGAATGGAAAATGCAGATAATAGAAGAGGTAAAACCCTCCGTAGTAATTAACATAGGAGGAGGGCATTCTGCCATGGGAAGCAACGATACTGTTGCAGGATTTGAACCAGGGATACATTTATCAGAAAGCAAAAAAGCTGGTAATGGAGTGATGGGGAGATCTCTAGCAAAGGGATACCCAGTTATACATATTTTAAACATCAAAGAACTATGTGCTTTAAATGCTGTACCATATGATGCAGCTCCCGTTTATTTTTTCAGTGGCAATAAAAACGGTGCTTTAGCAGCAGCAGGATTGATAATATTCATTTTTGCAATGTTATTCTTTAAGCGCTGGGAATTAATGTAGTAGATTACAGGCGTGTAGGTCAATGTTAGTATCAAATTCATTTAGCAATTTTATTGTTGATACTGTTAGCCCAGCCAGCCCATGATGATAATTTCTCTGTATCCTTCGAATTCATATATATACCTTATTAGCCATTCTTCGGAGTATTGATCGGATAAATAGCTACAAACCGTATATACATCAGTATCTCAAGATATCACAATCAGCCCTGTCCGTCTGCGGACTTATTTTTTAAGTCGCTGCTGTATATTGGCCGAAGATATCCTAATTGCGTGTACGCCTTTCAACCCAAAGAAAGTCAGCGAACCATAAAGATCTTCTTCTAATACTCCGACTGCCCTTGGAAACGTCCTCCATTTTCTTTTGTTTATGTAATCAGTATTTCTTTTATTTCCTGTGTCACATAGGCCGGCGCATTCTCAATGTGCCTGCATTCTGTTAGGAAAAAAGGGATATAGACCTATGGGCCGTTAACTTGGGAATCATTAGATACATTTAATTTTCAGGAAAATTATGCAAGCAGTACTATTAAACATTAAGGCTGCACGCGATCAGATAGTGAACAACATCAAAAAATATTTTTTTTACGTACAAATAATTGATCTTAGGTATATAAATAATAATTTTTAATTCTGCAAATTCTTTTGCTATTTTGATAAAAACAAGGATCTTGTAAGTTTCCACAGGAAATAGTTGGAAATTCCAAGAAATTAGACGGCAAATTATAGATTCAAAAAACAAGAAATGAAAA
>JAQVPO010000150.1 GCA_028702015.1 Synergistaceae bacterium
CGCTGTGTTAAAAAACCTTTCCTTCAAAATTGAAAGAGGCGAGTATCTTGCTGTTGTCGGAGAGAATGGTTCCGGCAAAAGCACCTTGATAAAAGCGATACTTGGTCTTGCAGAGCTTTCCTCCGGCTCGGTCAGGCTGAACGAATCGGTTAAAAAAAGCGATATAGGATATTTGCCTCAGCAGACAGAGGTTCAGAAAGACTTCCCTGCCAGGGTGGATGAAGTTGTTATCTCAGGCTGTCTTGCTTCACGAGGCATGCTCCCCTTTTACACATCGAAGGAAAAGAGATTGGCTGCATATAACATGGAACGGCTGGATATATCAAATATCAGAAAACGCTCTTTCCGGGAACTTTCAGGCGGTCAGCAGCAGCGGGTGCTTCTTGCGCGCGCACTCTGTTCTGCCAAGGCTCTGCTTGTTCTTGATGAACCTGCCGCAGGTCTGGATCCTCTCATAAGTTCCGAAATGTACAGTCTGCTGAGGAAGCTTAATAAAGAGGGGATGACGATAGTTATGGTATCCCATGATATCGGGGCTGCAGTAGAAAACGCCGATAAGATACTTCATATCGGTTCAGATGTATTTTTCTCCGGCAGCGTTGATGATTATCTGAGCTCCGAAACAGGCAAGAGGTTTTTAGGCGGATATGCTAAATATTTTAAGTGAACTCTTTGCTTATGATTTTATCGTAAGGGCAGTCGCGGTAGGGATGATGGTCTCTCTTTGTGCATCGCTGCTCGGTGTCAGTCTGGTCCTCAAACGATATTCAATGATAGGGGACGGGCTTGGCCACGTGGCCTTCGGATCTCTCTGCATAGCGGTAGCGTTCAACATTGCACCGCTTCTCCTCTCTGTTCCTGTCGTGATAACAGCAGCAATACTGCTTCTCAAAATGAAAGACCGCCTCAGGATAAAGGGAGATGCTGCTATCGCAGTTATAGCTAGCTCTGCCCTTGCAATCGGAATCATAGTGACGTCACTGACAAAAGGAATGAATATCGATATCTACAACTATATGTTCGGCAGCATCCTGGCAATGAACAGCAATGATGTTTACCTCGGCATGGGGCTCTCTCTTGCTGTCCTGTCGCTTTTTGTCCTCCTATACAATGTGATCTTTGCCGTTACCTTTGATGAAGACTTTGCTCGCGCTGCAGGAGTGAACGTTGATTTTTTCAACACAATGATAGCGGTGCTGACGGCAGTCAGCATAGTTGTAGGGATGAGGATAATGGGAACACTTCTCATCTCGAGTCTGATAGTTTTCCCCTCCCTTACCTCTATGAGGCTATATTCAAGCTTTAAGGGCGTAGTCATCTGCTCGGGGATCGTCTCGACGATATGTTTTTTTCTTGGTATCGTGATCTCATATTCCCTTGATATTCCTGTAGGAGCAAGTATAGTAGTGCTTAATCTTGCTGCTTTCCTGGTCTTTTTTGCCACGGGAAGTCTCAAAAAATATTTTTGATAAGAAAAATGGTGAATATTAATGATAAAAAGAGAGCTTGAACTTCCGGGGCTTCGCTTAGGAGGGACTTCGTGGGTCATCCCTGGCTCATTTGCCGATAACATGAGATCTCTTTCCCCGGATGTGAGCGATATGGAGATAGTGCTTTTTGATACTCCCGAACATTCAAACATGCCGTCTAAAGAAGAAGTCCTTGTCATGAAGGATTTGTGCAGTGAACTGGATATGTCATGCACTGTACATTTCCCGTCAGAAATATTCGTCTCATGCTCTGAACCGGACAGGCGTCAGAGGGAGGAGATGTGCCTGCGGACGATAGAGCTCTTTGCCCCGCTTGATCCATTTGCATGGATACTGCATGTCTTAGGTGAAAAGAGGGGAAGATCCCCTAGCATTGACGCCGACATGTGGCTGGAAAAAAGCATCAGCTCGGCAGGGATCGTGGCAGAAGCTGCAGGAGACAGAAGAAAGATATGCATTGAGACTCTGGACTATGACCCCATGTATGTAAAATATCTTGCAGAAGGGGCAGGGACTTCTGTCTGCCTGGATTTGGGACATCTCGTCAAATGCGGGTATCCTGTGCATGAAACCGCATCAAGCTTTGCAGACGATGTGAGGGTGCTGCATATCCACGGTGTTATGCCCTGCGGGACAGACCATAGGGACCTCTCGTATTTTGACCCGGATCTTTTTGATTCGGTAAGGGGTATTATGTCGGGCGGAAAAGATAGAGTAATGACTATAGAGGTCTTTGAGGATGATTATCTTCGTTCATTGGAAGCCATCAAGAGAGGCCTGAGGGCAGAAGTTTTTTGATACGAATTCTTTATCTCCTGGATAAAGGAGAGCTCCGGGGGGAGTTAGTCCCCGGAGCGGAGGAAGGAGAGCTTTAGATGTTACGCAGGAACTGTAAGGAGGGACAGCCCTGCCTGGCTGTCGCTATTTTGTGTGGTCTGATTTAACCGAACTGCAGCCTGGGCAGCTGCCGCCGCACCCGCAGGTGCATTTTCCTGAAACGCTGTTTTTGATAACCCTGTATGATGCATATCCTATTGCTGCGAAAACGACTGCTCCGATAACGTAAGTTGCCATTTATAATTCACATCCCTTCTTAAATTAAGCAGCTATTATTCTGCTTCCTATTTGATATACAGCGAAGGCCAAAAGATAAGCCAGACCAGTCTGCCAGGCCATAGCAAAGAAAGTCCATTTCCATGATCTCATTTCGCTTCTGATAGCTCCGAGAGCTGCGAAACAGGGCGATGCGAGCAGCGTGAATACCATAAATGCATATGCGCTTACAGGAGTAAACATGTTTGATATGTTTGCTATCAGGTTAGGATTGTCTTCGGCAACCTCTCCGAGGCCAAAAAGGACTCCGTAGGTCGCAACAACGACTTCTTTTGCGAGGAATCCAGTCACCACAGCCATTGACGACTGCCATGTGCCGAAGCCGAGCGGAACGAATATCGGAGCTATAGTCCTGCCCATGGATGCCAGCATGCTCTCTCCGGCATCAACCATTTCGAGAGACCAGTTGAATGCCTGAAGAAACCAGATCAGTCCGGCTGCTATGAAAATAACAGTACCAGCCTTGACCATGAATGCTTTTGCCCTTTCCCACATATGTATCGCAACACCTTTGATCCTCGGCATTCTGTATGCGGGAAGTTCCATCACAAAAGGAGCCGGATCCCCTGCAAAGAAAGGAGTCTGTTTCAGGATGATCCCTGAGATGATTACCGTGGATATCCCTAAAATGTACATAGAAGGTCCGACCCAGGCCTGGTCAGGGAAGAATGTCGCTACGAACAGGGCAAATACAGGCATCTTTGCTCCGCAGGGAATAAATGGAGTAAGTATGATCGTCAGTTTGCGGTCCATGTCATTTTCAATGGTCCTGCAGGCCATTATTCCCGGGACCGAACAGCCTGTTCCAACAAGCATAGGTATAAAGGATTTTCCAGACAGTCCGAATTGGCGGAACAGCCTGTCCATGATAAAGGCCACACGTGCCATGTAGCCGCAATCCTCAAGAAAGGATATGAAAAAGAAAAGGATCATCAGCTGAGGGACAAATCCCATTACAGCGCCTACCCCGCCTACGATCCCGTCAACGATGAGGGCCTGCAGCCATTCTGCCGCGTTTGCTGCCTGAAGCCAGCCTGATAAGGTCCCTCCTATCCAGTCACCGAAAAATATTTCAGTCCACCCTATCGTCATGTCTCCTAAGGTCTGTATAGAGACATAGTAGACTCCCCACATTATCAGAAAGAAGATCGGGAGGCCAAGAAAGCGGTTGGTCACGATCGAGTCGATGCGGTCCGAATGAGAAGAATGGCTGATACTGTTGGTTATAAGGGCTTTAGAGAGGACCCTGTCTATAAACAGGTAGCGCTCATTAGCTATGATGCTTTCGGAGTCATCGTCAGCCTTTTCTTCGCATGCTTTTATCAGCTTATCTATCGATAAAAGGCTGTCGCTGTCTATTGATAGATGTTCCTTGAGCACTGCGTCCCTGCTGAAAAGGCTTGCAGAAACCCAGCGTGACGGATGTCCTGCAGAGAACTGAGAGGCTATTGAGGAAATTTCCCGGAGTGTCTCTTCGATTTCATCCGCGAACCTTATCATTGCCTGCGGCGTTTCTTTCTTGAGTGCGATGTCAAGTGCGCTGCTCAGGATCTTGTCAAGT
>JAQVPO010000151.1 GCA_028702015.1 Synergistaceae bacterium
CAGAAGACTTGCGTATTTATCGGAGATCATGCCGTCTAACTGTGTGCCGGTCTTCAGTGATGCAATGACGGTGTCTCATCTAATCAAAGATGCTGATCTTGTAATAGGTGCGGTACTACTTCCGGGAGGAGCTAAGGCCCCGAGACTTGTGACAAGGGAGCATCTCAGGTCTATGAGGCCGGGTTCTGTGTTTGTTGATGTTGCGATCGACCAGGGAGGAATTTGTGAGACATCACGTCCGACCACACACGATGATCCTGTATTCATTGAAGAGGGAGTTGTCCATTACTGTGTTGCCAATATGCCTGGGGCGTATGCCAGAACTTCGACAATAGCACTTGCAAATGCCACGGTAGGCTACGGGGTGCAGCTTGCCTCAAAGGGGCCCGTGAAAGCGTGCGAAGAAAACCTGGCACTCAGCAGGGGACTCTCGGTGCACATGGGCAAGATAACCATTCCTATTGTTGCTAAAACATTCGGGATGGAAGACGAATATATGGAGACGCTTGCAGCGCTGAAGCTATAGCTTTTAGCATCCTGTATCTTGTTTCCGTTCTGTTAAGTAAATCTAAAAATCAGAGGCAGGACATTATTGTTTCTGCCTCTGATTTATTTTCTTACATCCATCTCTTGAGATTTGACAGAAAAAGTTTATGTACATGTTTTGCAACAGGCCCCGGGTGTCCGTTTCCGATAGTCTGATCCCCGATCCTTATTACAGGAAGGATCTCTTTGACAGAACCCGAGATGAAAGCTTCGTCTGCCTGGGAAAGCTCGCTTTCAAGGGGACACCGCTCCTCTACCGTAAAGTTGTTTTCCCTAAGAAGCTGTATGAGTATTTCTCTGGTTATTCCCCTCAGCACCTTTCCTACCGGAGCTGTTATTATCCTGCCTTCTTTGCACAAAAAGAAGCTGCTTGCGGTGGATTCAGTTATTTCGCCGTTTACTATGTAGAGGGCTTCAAATTCATTCGGTTTTGCGCCGATCATTGGCACATATCCAGTAAGGTAGTTCGTGCTTTTTGCTTCCGGAAAAGGTCTTTGCATATAGACAGGTCTTAATGCAACGCCATTGTTCAGTTCCTCAGGGGAAAGAACGTGCGCTTCTTCAAATATGACAAAGAAGTCTGGTTTCGGAAAGTGTCCGTGGTCATTAATTTCCCCGCCGGTTATATAAGGTTTTATAACCATATCCTTATTCGGCGCTAACTCATGATTTACCCCTTTTTTTATTATTGCAGGGAGTTCCTTCATGATACTGTCAGCTTCGATCCCGCATTTTTTAGCGCTTTCCTTCAGGCGTTCAAGATGTTCGTTTAGAGCGAAAATGTTTTTGCCGTATGATCTTATCGAATCAAAAACACCGATCCCTCGAAGTATAGCAAGATCGGTCACAGGAATACGGCACTCCTCCAATGGCATGAAGGCCCCCCTGTAAAAGCAAATAGACATAAGAATCAACCCTTTCATAACATGTATCCCTTTAGACTTCCAAGAAGGAACATTAGCACTCAACGAAATAAATTGCAATCAGAAATAGTGAGTACTATAATTCATCAAATCAATTTGTATTGGAGTGTTTGGAATGTCAGATAAAATACTGGGTGTTCTGGGCGGTATGGGGCCGGCTGCTTCTGCAGAATTTTTGAAGATACTTGCTGAAAAATACCCTGCCGAAAAAGATCAGGATCACCCTGTGGTGTATATGATCTCTGACCCTAAGATACCTGACAGGGGAAGTGCGATAGCAGGGGAAGGAGAAGACCCTGTCCCGCGTATGATAAAAGATATTGAGAAACTTATCCTATGGGGGGCCGATGTTCTCGCGGTCCCCTGCAATACCGCACACTATTTCATAGACAGGTTCAAAGATGAGATAAAAGTGCCGATCGTACATATAGTAGAAGCTACAGTCGATGCCTCAATGGAAAAATCAAGGGAAGGGGCATGGATGATATCGACTATTTGTACTGCAAAGGCCGGTCTTTATCAGAAAGAGGCAGCAAAGAGAGGATTCAGACTGATGGTTCCCCCTGAAGATATCAGAAATCAGATACAGGAAACGATCATCAATGTAAAAGCGGGCAAGATCGAAGAGGCCGGCAGATCGATAGAAAAGGCTGTAAGACAACTATGGGCAATTGAAGACATACCGGTCATTACAGCTTGCACAGAGCTGCCGCTTGCATACGATGCTTCTGATCTGCCGAAGCAAAAAAACATATCCAGCCTTGATGCACTGGCTGAGGCATGTATTAAAAAACTCACCGAATAATATTCTTCCTTTGGGGCACAGCCTGGTCAGTGAAACTGTGCCCCTATATAAAGACTTTCCTTAAAACAAAAACCTGAGTTCCGCTCCATGCCACTAAATGCTTGGCTATTGCAGCAATAGGTGATTTTACTGATTGACACTAGCATGAATATTCTGTAATCTCTAAATTAAGATATTAAGGTATCTTAATACCTTAATTTAGGCTGGTGATGTTGTTGGCAAAAGTGGCTGGATTCAGTGAGGCAACATATATCGCTCTCCACGCGATGGTACTGATAGCGAAAAAAAATGGTCAGAGGATCTCAATAAAAGATATGGCTGAGACGATCTGTGTTTCAGAAGCTCATCTTGCCAAGGTCGTTATGAGGCTTGCTCACACAGGTTTTATAAGTACAACGAGAGGACCGGGCGGCGGGGCGGTCCTTGCTAAAAAGCCGGAGGAGATAAGTTTTTTGGATATAGTGGAGGCAATAGAGGGTCCGCTGGAAAATTCAAAGTGTGTTTTTGGCAAAAACAAGTGTACCTGCAGGGAATGTGTTTTTGGAGATTTTCTCGTAAAAATGACGAAAGAAGCCAGAGAGTGGCTCAAATCCAAGACCCTGGACGAATTTTAACAGAATGGATCAGGAGGTGTCTGAATGAGAAAAATTATCAGGATCGATGAAGAAAAATGTGACGGCTGCGGCCTGTGTGCCGAAGCCTGCCACGAGGGGGCGATCGTAGTAGAAAACGGCAAGGCGAAGCTCGTAAGCGAGAGCTACTGTGACGGACTTGGCGATTGCATCGGAGAGTGTCCCCGTGGGGCGATATCATTTGAAATGAGAGAAGCGGCTGCTTATGACGAGGCGGCGGTAAAGGAGCGGATGGCAGCGGGAAAGAAAGATCCTTGCAATGGGACTCTGCCCTGCGGATGCCCCGGAACGATGGCCAAAGAACTTAAATCAAACAAACCATCCCAGAAAGAAGAGAAAGTTTCCCTGACGCAGGAATCAGAGCTTTGCAACTGGCCTGTTCAGCTTTCTCTGGTGCCTGTGCAGGCCCCATACCTGAAAGATGCCGGACTCCTTCTGGCTGCAGACTGTACGGCCTTTGCATGTCCCAACTTTCACAGAGATCTGCTTCCGGGGAAAGTATGTCTGGTCGGATGTCCAAAGCTTGACGAAGTTGAGCCCTATATTGAAAAACTTGCAGAGATAATAAAACTCAATGGGATAAAAGAAATTGATGTGGCATATATGGAAGTGCCATGCT
The DNA here is from genome assembly GCA_028702015.1 of Synergistaceae bacterium. GTDB lineage: Bacteria > Synergistota > Synergistia > Synergistales > Synergistaceae > Caenicola. Next base: position 3,526 of record JAQVPO010000151.1, read on the forward strand.
GCGGAGGTCTTGTAAAACTTGCGGATGCTGCTGTAAAAAGAGCAGCTGCCTCTGTAACTTTAAAACTTATAAAACTTTCACTTGCAGGCAAATTTCTTGAAGTAAGGCAAATATTCCCTCAATAGGGGATGTTTGTACAAATTTTTGAAAATCAGTATAAAAAAGGAAAAGGAGAGTGGATTTAATGTTTTGTTATCAGTGTGAACAGGCAGCGAAAGGAACGGGATGTACAGTAATGGGAGTCTGCGGAAAAGATCCTCAGACTGCAGCTCTCCAGGATCTCCTTCTTCATGAGACTATGCTGCTTTCAAAGAGAGCTCTTGAATCAGGAGAATACTCTGAGGCCATAGCTAAGAAAGTTATTGAAAACTTGTTTACTACCGTCACCAATGTAAATTTCGATCCTGAAACAATTGCTGGTATGGTTAAAGAGACAAGAGAGGCCGGGGAGGATCTGTCCGGATGTTCTTGCTGCTGCGGGTGCGGTGCGTCTGAGTATCCTACAGCTGAAGAGCTTGCCGAAGAGGGAAAAGAATATTCACCACAGGCTGATATTGACAAATACGGGGCCGATCTCGGAGGTCTTAAATGGCTTGCCATATATGGTCTCAAAGGGACGGCTGCCTATGCTGAC
>JAQVPO010000152.1 GCA_028702015.1 Synergistaceae bacterium
CAGAGGATCGTTGCAGCAGACATAGGATCTGTCAGGGTCGGTATCGCTGTAAGCGATCCCCTGGGAACTTTTGCCCAGGCTTTGACGGTTCTTAATACGAAGAATGACTGGATCTATGAGCTTAAAAAAATTATGGAGACCTACCAGACTACAAAACTTCTGGTAGGTCTTCCGCTCCGTACAGGCGGCAGCGAAGGCCCTGAGGCTGAAAACATCAGAGAAATTACCAGGACGATCGCCGTCAGATATCCTGATCTGGAAATAATTTTTTGGGATGAACGGTTTACAACAGTGATTGCTCAGCAGTCCCTCATAGAAGGAGATGTATCAAGGAAAGGCCGGAAAGAACGAGTGGACATGGTCGCGGCTTCTCTTCTCCTTCAAAGTTATCTTGATCATGGGAGGCATGAATAAATTTGGAACTTCCGCAGGGGACAAAGCTTACCCCTATGCTGGAACAGTATCTGCACTGGAAAGAGCAGTACCCTGATTCTCTTCTCTTTTTCCGCATGGGCGATTTTTACGAGATGTTTTTTGAGGACGCTCAGGTTGCATCCTCTGTGCTTGATATTGCCCTTACTTCACGTTCCCGTGACTCGGAAAACGCAATCCCAATGGCCGGAGTTCCCTTTCATTCGGTCGAGCCATATCTTGGAAAACTTGTAGCCGCAGGATACAGGGTAGCCATATGCGAACAGGTTACTGTCCCCGATGGAAAGACGCTGGTACAGAGGGAAGTAACAAGATTAGTAACCCCGGGGACGTGGCTCTCAGACAGCTCCGGTTCTGATGGTAACCTTGTATCATGCTGTTTTGACGGTAAAAATGTTTCATTGGCTTTTCTTACTGCAGCAACAGGTTCTCTAAGAGCGGGTACTTTCAGTTCCGAAGAAGCGTCATCTCTTTTATTTGCCTTCCGTCCTGATGAAATATTGATAAGGAAGGGGCAGGATAAGGAGCTTTCCGGCATTTACCATGATCTTGCGCGTCCTAATGTAGTTGAGAGGGAAAAAGGTGAATTCGACCCTAAGACAGGGTCAGAATGGCTGTGCAGAAAATGGGAAATAGCATCTCTCAGCTGTATGGGAATTGACGATAGAGACCCTGCTGCCGGTGCTTCTGCAGCAGCTTTGAGATATCTGGAGGAAACCCAGTTTTCACAGGCCTCTCACATTAAAGGAATTACACCTGTCCTGCCGTCCCAATCGCTTATTCTGGATCATAATACTGTCAGTAACCTTGAACTGACAGAACCTTCCGATGTCTCCCTCTTTTCTGTCCTTAACAGATGCCGTACTGCGATGGGCAGGAGAAATCTCAAAGAATGGATACTTTACCCTCTTCAGGATATAGCTGCTATAGAAAAAAGGCAGGATTCCATTGAAGAGCTTGTAAAGGACAATTCGCTCCGCATAAATATCCAGCGTTCTTTCTCCGCGTGCGGGGATGTCGAAAAAGCCGTAAGCCGCCTGACACTTAATATGGGATACCCTTCCGATATTGTTGTCATAAGGGAGACACTTCGTGCGCTGCCTGTGCTTATAACGCTGATGTCCCAGAATGAAAAACTCAGAAGCTGGGCTGATGGTGTGGACGCTCTTGAAGGTCTTTTTTCTCTTCTTGAATCTTCCATTTCTGAAAACGTTCCGCGCTTCGTAAGAGACGGCGGAGTTATAAAAAACGGGTTTGACAGGGCACTGGACGAATGGAGAGACAAAGCAGCCAACTCATCGTCATGGCTGCACAGATTTGAGGAAAGCGAAAGAGAGAGGACAGGCATAAAGAACCTTAAAGCCGGAGTAAACAAGGTCTTCGGTTATTACATTGAAATACCTAAGGGAGGTCTGAACAAGGCCCCTGCTGAATATATAAGAAAACAGACTCTTGTGAATGCAGAACGCTTTATTACCGAAGAGCTCAAAATATTCGAGAAAGAAATGTTCAGATCGGAAGAGGAGATACTTTCCATAGAGGATAGAATCTATTCTGAAATAGTTGCCGCAGTTTTGTCAAATAGCTCTGAAATACTGGAAGCGGCCAAATTTATAGCTGTTTCAGATGTTTTTTCTTCACTGGCTGAAATAGCTTCAGAACGACGATATGTAAGGCCTGTTATGGAGGTAGGAACAGATTTTATCGTGAAGAACGGAAGGCATCCGGTAATAGAGATAACGCTTGGGAAACACCCGTTTACTCCTAATGACCTTTCACTGAGTGCTGTATCAGGAAAAAGGATAGCAATCATCACAGGGCCTAACATGGCGGGCAAGTCGACCTATCTTAGAATGGCCGCACTGATTGCTATAATGGCTCATATGGGATCTTTTGTCCCTGCAGAGAGCGCAAAAATAGGAATTATAGACCGTGTCTTTACCAGAATAGGAGCACGCGACGAACTTGCAAGAGGGCAGAGCACTTTCATGGTGGAAATGGTTGAGACTGCCAATATACTTCGAAATGCTACGGACAGAAGTCTCGTAATACTTGACGAGGTTGGCAGGGGAACTTCCACATATGACGGACTGAGTATTGCATGGTCGGTCATAGAATACCTTCAGGGCCAGGAGGGAAGAAAAGCCGCTGTCCTATTTGCTACTCACTATCATGAGCTGACAAAGCTTGCAGAGAAGCTTCCAGGCATAACGAATCTCAGCATGGCAGTTGAAGAAGGAAGAGACGGAGTCACCTTTCTCCATAAAGTTGTAGAAGCCCCGTCTGACAGATCGTACGGTATAGAGGTAGCAAAACTGGCAGGAGTGCCGGCTCTGGTGCTCAGAAGGTCCAAAGAACTTCTTGCCGGCTTTGAAGCGGAGGCAAATGAAGGTAAATCTCTTCCGCCGGTCAACGAAGAAAGCCAGATGAAACTCTTTGATGTGGGACACGAGGCGATCCTTGAAGAACTTGCAGCTTCAGAGCCTGATGAAATGACTCCGATGGAAGCCCTGCAGATCGTTTACAGGCTTAGAAAAGAGAGCCGGAAGGTATTGGGATTCAAATGATAAAACGTCTTGACAGCGAAGTTTCGAGCAGGATAGCTGCAGGGGAAGTCATAGAAAGGCCTTCTTCCGTTGCTAAAGAACTGATAGAAAACTCAATAGATGCCTCAGCTCGCAATGTGACCTTATATATAGAGCAGGGAGGCAAATCCTCGTTTGTTATAGAAGACGACGGATGCGGTATCCCTTTTGATGAACTTCCGCTTGCACTGGAAAGATATGCAACTAGCAAAATTTCCACGCTTGAGGATCTTGAAAGAATATCCACCCTTGGATACAGGGGAGAGGCCCTTTCCAGCATTGCGGCAGTCAGCAGGATGGAGATACGCAGCAGGGAACTGGCATCAGAAACCGGAGGAATAATAAAATGCGAAGGCGGAGTGGTTACCCTGCACACAGAAAGCCCTTCGCATCCCGGAACCAGGATACAGGTTGACGACCTCTTTTTTAACCTGCCGGCAAGGCGGAAATTTTTAAAAACAGCATCGGCAGAGTTAAGGAGAATACTTCAGGTTATCAATGACTATGCGCTTGTCAGTCCTGAACTTACCTTCAGGGTCTTTTCCGACGGAAGGAGGATATTGGAACTCCTGCCTGCAGGATCTGTGGATAAGGCTCTTCAGAGACGCTGGGGGGATGAAACACCCATTTACAGTTCCGCATCATCACTGAATTCAAATAGTGTAAAGGTATGGTGGAACCCCATACCTGACAGCAGACGTACTGTGATGACAATTTTTGTGAATGGCCGCAGGGTACAGGACAATACTATAAGAGCGGCTGTATGCGGAGGAGAATCGGCAGCTTACGGTGAATGGCTCGTAATACTTGAAATGCCTCCGGAAGACCTTGATGTCAATATACATCCTGCCAAGGAAGAGATCCGTTTCAGAAGATCCGGCGATATCTACAAATTGATACTGGATACTACCCGTAAAATATTTTCGCACAGGCATTCCTTTACGTCTCCTGAGGATACTCTCAGGGCAGAGGAAAAATTCCCTTTTAGGCTGCCGGAGACAGAGCATAGAGCATGGCTTGACAGAACGGATCCTATGTTCAGCCAGAGTCCATGGACCCCTGTTTCAGAAAAGGAACGATCTTGTGAAAGAGTCTCTTCTCCATTACACGAGGAGACAATATACATACCAGCAGACAGAC
>JAQVPO010000153.1 GCA_028702015.1 Synergistaceae bacterium
TCCAAAAGATGACGGGCCCTTGTTACAACAGGAGCATCTACCATTTTGCCGTCGACAGATATGACTCCTTTGCCCTCTTTCGCTGCCTTCTCCGCAGCTTCCATTACACGAACTGCTTTTCTGAATTCTTTTTCGCTCGGCATAAAAGCCTGGTGTATCGTTTCTATCTGATCGGGATGTATCGCCGCCTTGCCTGTAAAGCCAAGTCCCACTATCGTTCTGCTTTCCCTGAGCAGACCTTCTTTATCGCTTATGTCACTCCAGACAGTGTCATATACATCTACGCCTGCAGCGCGCGCGGCAACTACAACTCTGCTTCTTGCGTAAAAAAGCTCCCAGCCCTCTTTGGTTTTCTGAACGCCCATATCGGCAGTAAGATCCTGCCCGCCCAGGGTAAGTGCCTGGACCCGCGGGCATGATGAAGCGATGAGGAAGGCATTCTCGATCCCGACAGCTGTTTCTATCATCGCATGGATCCGGACCGTTCCTGCAGGAATAGCATTCGCTTTTTCTATATCTTCAATTTTTTTATCTGCGGCAATAACGTCTGCTGGATCGTTGCATTTAGGTATTCTTATAGCAGCCGGAGCACAGGGGATTATCTCGCTGAGATCATCATCAAAAAATTCTGTATCTGCACCGTTTACCCTCACAGTAACTATAAGGTCTTTAAAATCATAGTCCCTTAAATAGCAGGCTACCATTTTTCTTGCTGCGTCCTTTTCTGTAAGCGCCACAGCATCTTCAAGGTCCAGCAGTATGCTGTCAGCTCCGAATACCGGCGCATGCTGGATCATGCCGGGGGAATCCCCAGGGATATAAAGCATTGAACGGCAGGGTTTCATTCTTTAGTCACTCCTTTGCCGGCACGCAGGAAGGCCGTTTCAAGGCGTGCTTTTATTGTTATCTCAAGAGCTCCCTGGTCCTGGATCAATATTTCTGCTCCGTTGACGCCGCACCTCTTTGCTGCGCTCTCAACGAGCCGCCTAGTCCTTTCAGCAAAGACTTCGCTGTTTGCGCCTTTGTATTCAAGTGTCAGTTTTTCTGCCGGGGAAACCGTCACCAGACAGTCGGAGGATTCCAACGTTCCGGCACTGGCGGTATTAAGCAAGATCAATCTGCTCATCGCCTTTCATTCTTAATGTACAGAGGAGGAAATGTTTTTCCTCCCCTGTTGATTATATTACTATATTAGAGCCTTTCCGCCACAGCCTGGAGAAATTCTTCCGTCGTCACGGCCTTTTTGTCATGTACATCAGCTATGGAGGCAATGTCTTTAGTCATTATCCCTGATCTGATGGTATCCGTTGAAGCTCTTTCGAGTCTGTCAGCAAATTCCTGAAGCTCCTTGATGCCGTCAAGCTCCCCTCGTTTTCTGAGAGCTCCTGTCCAGGCAAAAATCGTCGCCATCGGGTTCGTGGAAGTAGCTTCACCATTAAGATATTTGTAATAATGGCGGGTAACTGTACCATGAGCCGCTTCATACTCGAAAACACCATCCGGTGAGACGAGGACGGATGTCATCATCGCAAGGCTTCCGAATGCTGTGGCAACCATGTCAGACATTACGTCACCATCATAGTTTTTGCATGCCCAGATAAAACCGCCCTCTGAACGTATTACACGGGCTACGGCATCATCTATCAGGGTATAGAAATACTCTATGCCGTTTTTCTCAAAATCTGCCTTAAACTCAGCGTCGAATATCTCCTGAAAAATATCCTTGAACCGATGGTCATACTTTTTTGAGATCGTGTCTTTAGTCGAGAACCAAAGAGACTGTTTCGTCGCAAGTGCATACTTGAAACATGAACGGGCAAAGCTTTTTATTGACTTGTCAAGGTTGTGCATACCCATGACAACTCCGCCGCCTGTGAAATCATGGACCAGTTCTTTCCGAACCTTTCCTTCATCGCCGTCCGCGGGCTCAAATGTCATATACACTTTGCCGGGAGCATCGATGACCATCTCAACATCCTTGTAAATATCTCCGTACGCGTGACGTGCGATCGTGATCGGCTTGTTCCATGTTCTTACAGTGGGGCTGATACAGTCAAGAAAGATCGGAGCTCTGAAGACTGTCCCGTCAAGTATGGCTCTTATTGTCCCGTTCGGGCTCTTCCACATCTGCTTAAGATCATATTCTTCCACTCTCTGCTGATTTGGAGTTATCGTTGCGCATTTTACAGCTACCCCGTATTTTTTTGCAGCCTCGGCAGCCTCAGCAGTTATCCTGTCATCAGTTTCATCGCGTTTCTTGAGCCCGAGATCATAGTACTCTGTTTTAAGGTCAATGTACGGTTCAAGCAGGATCTCCTTTATCTTGCTCCATATGACCCTTGTCATTTCATCTCCGTCCATCTCTACCAACGGCGTCTTCATTTCAATTTTCATATCATTCCCACCCTTCCGTTCTGTCTGATATTTAAATGTATTTGATTACTGCTTTTTTTCTGTTTATTTCACTCTGCATGTCGTTCTGCTGTGAATAATGATTCATTAGACATCCAGCCAGTATTATCTCCCTGTCTTCCTTTGTTAGGCCAGGCATCGTAAGAGTTATATCCGTTCTTGAAGCCCCGCGTATAACAACTGCATCGACTTTATCATGGCCTTCCTTGATCGCATTACGTATGCCAGGGATAAAGAGCCAGTCTCCGACAGAAAGCTTTTTCTTCTCTTCAGGGCCGATGATAAAGGGTATCATTCCCCAGTTGATAAGATTGCTCCTGTATCGTTTTGTTGCGTACTCCTCGGCGATATTTGCCTGTCCGCCAAGCACCTTCTGGGAAGAGGCTGCCTGCTCACGTGCAGATCCGTCTCCCGGTTTTACAGCAAAGATAGTGCTGCCAATCCCTGTATTTTTAATCGATTTATCCGTTTTGGTAAGTTCCAGCAGAGATTTGAGATCAAACGGAACTCTCTTTGATCCTGCATCAACGGTCTTTCTGCGGGAGGTTTCAAGAGCCTGTGCCGCCTTTGCCCTGCCTACATATCCTGGATCTTTACGTGAAAGAGCATATTCAGCCAGTTTCAGAGGGTTGGAGCGAAGCGAGGATGTTTCCCCTGACGGAATAAGTTCATCAGTTGTAGTTACAGGATCAGTAATAACTGAGGCAACACTCAGCATCAGATTTTCTGCAAGAGGATATACCCTGGGCCACGGACGTATGTTAGGGCCATAGACAAGTTCCTGCTGGGGCTGGGCTTTTCCGAAGCCACGATAAACCTTTTTGTCATAAACTTCTTTCTGGAATCTGTACTCCACCTCATGCAGCACCTCACCATATTGCTCTGCGGAGGTAAGCATTCCGCCGTTTGCGGCAGTCGCTGCTATCGACCTGGCATCCATGAGTGCAACAGCTGCAAGCTGTCCGTTATTAGGCTTCGAGCCTTCCCTGTTGGGGAAATTTCTGGTCGTATGCCTTATGCTGAGCCCGTTGTTTGAAGGCGTGTCACATGCACCGAAGCAGGGACCGCAAAAGGCTGTTCTGATCGTTGCACCTGCAGACATCAAGTCATAAAGAGTCCCGTTCTCCACAAGATCCATCTTTATAGGCTGGCTTCCGGGATATACGCTCAGGGAAAATTCACCAATGCCTGCTTTGTTTGTCCGGAGGATCTGAGCCGCAGCAACGATATTGTCAGGCGTACCGCCGGCACATCCTGCAATAACGCCATGGTCGACATAGAGATGCCCGTTACGGATCTTGTCAGTAAGGGAGAGCGAAAGATTGGGATTTTCTATCTGCCCAGAGGCATCTTTCTCTACCTTTTCCAGTATATCCCTGGCATTTTCATTCAGGTCATCGATAGTATAAACGTTGCTGGGGTGGAACGGCAGCGCTATCATTGGCTTGACTTTATCAAGATCGATCACGACCGCACCCTCATACCATGCTGCTTCATCTGGATCAAGCTGCTTGTAATCATCAGGCCTTCCATGCACTTCGTAATATTTTTTCACATGATCGTCTGTTCTCCATATGGAGGAAAGACAGGCCGTCTCAGTAGTCATCACATCAATGCCGTTTCGGAATTCAACTGGCAGATTGCCAACGCCCGGACCTACAAATTCCAGGACCTTATTCTTTACAAAACCGTCTTTGAAAACCGCTCCTATAAGTGCAAGAGCAACGTCCTGCGGG
>JAQVPO010000154.1 GCA_028702015.1 Synergistaceae bacterium
TAATCCCTGCACCTTCCGAAAACAGAAACTCCCAGATCCTTATCAATGAGATTCAGATCAAAATTAAAATAGGAACGGATAGTATCAATATCCTCTTTTACGATCGTGGAAAGTGTTCCTGAAAGTTCCTGTCTGCGCTCCTGCGCAAGCGAAAAAGTAGTATCAAGCTTCGCAAAGAGCATAGCTATCCATGTCTGCCAGATATTGCCGCTTATCCCCGTCAGTTCAGCAGTCTCTGCCATGCGGCCTACAGACTCGCAGTACCATGAAACAGCCTCCTGCTTAGATCCATCGTCTATCTGACCGATACTTTTGATCAGACCTGATATGCATGCAAAGACTTCGTCCTTTTCAAATTCCCTGAGGGCAATAAGCTCCGCTCTCATCTACTCGTCCTCGTCAGATTCCACCACTCCGGCTCTGGCTTTTGCTTTTTTCCGCTCATCCGAATTGAGGATCATCTTGCGAATCCTTACATTGAGAGGGGTAACTTCGACAAGCTCGTCATCGCTGATCCATTCAAGCGCTGTGTCAACAGTCATTATCCTGGGAACATCAAGCACTGTCATCATATCTTTAGTTGCAGATCTGTGGTTTGTCTGCTGTTTTCTTTTGCTGGGGTTACAGGGAAGGTCTTTGTTTCTGGAACTTTCGCCTACTACCTGTCCGTTGTAGACTGCTTCTCCTGGTTTAACAAACAGCGTCCCGCGTTCCTGAAGATTTTCAAGGGCATAGCTTGTCGTAGTCCCGCTATCCATGCTTACCAGCGAACCCCTGCTCCTTGAGGTTATATCCCCTACCCATTCACCGTAGCCCACAAACCTGGAAGCCAATATTCCAAGGCCCCTTGTATCGGTGAGAAATTCCCCTCTATAGCCTATCAGGCCTCTTGTCGGAATTCGGAATGAAAGCCTAAGTACTCCTGTGCCTCCATTTTCCATGTTTTTCAGCTCACCTTTACGCTGAGCCAGCTTCTGTATCACAACTCCCTGATATTCCTCCGGTACATCTATAATTACTTCCTCCATAGGTTCAAGCATCTTGCCTCTGGAATCGTACTGTACTATGACTTCCGGTCTTGATACACATATTTCTGATCCTTCCCTGCGCATCTCCTCAATGAGTATACCCAGATGAAGCTCCCCTCTGCCGGAAACCTTTATTCCGTCAGGGCGGCCAAGATCATCCATACGAAGCGCGGGATCTGTTTTCGTTTCACGTTCTATCCTAGCTTTGAGCTGTCTAAGGGTTATAGCGTTTCCGTCCTGCCCGGCAAAGGGACTTGTGTTTACAATGAAAAACATAGAGACAGTAGGTTCTTCTATATCAAGCGGATGCAGCACCTCTCCGGATAGCTCCGGCGAACTGAAGGTGTCGCCAAGGTCAATGTTCTCAGGTCCTGTAAACCATACGATGTCCCCCGCTCCGACAGCATCAACTTCAGTTCTGATAAGACCGTTGGTAACATAGAGGTGCGTGCAGGAGGAAGTGTCTGTAGAAACTATCTCCCAGTCAGTCTGATCATAATCCTTCCATCTGGTATGTGTCCTGATGATCTTATCTCCCTTGTGCAGAGTACCCTGAAGGATCCTTCCGCATCCTATCCTTCCAAGGTATTCGCTCCATGAAAGAGTACATACCTGCATAAGGAATGGCTTCTCCATCTCGGCCTGGGGAGCCGGCACTTTTTCTATTATCGTCCTGAAAAGATCATCCATACCGGCTTTTGTATTATCTTCCCTTTTATTAAGATCGTCCACGAACCAGCCCTGAAGTCCTGAGCCGTACAGAACCGCAAAATCACACTGCTCTTCCGTTGCTCCAAGTTCTATAAAAAGGTCGAATGTTTTATCAAGTGCGCCGTCCGGATCTGCATTCGGCCGGTCCACCTTGTTCACTATAACGATAGGATTTAACCCAAGCCTCAGTGCCCTCATAAGCACATATCTGGTCTGCGGCATAGGTCCTTCGTTTGCATCAACAAGAAGAAGCACAGAATCCACCATCGAAAGTACTCTTTCGACCTCTCCCGAAAAATCAGCATGGCCTGGAGTATCTACGATATTTATCTTATAGCCGCCCCACTCGACAGTGCAGTGCTTTGCCTTTATAGTGATGCCCCGCTCACGTTCAAGAGTTCCTGCATCCATTACGCGCTCTTCAACTACCTGATTGTCCCTGAAAAGCCTCGCGGACTTGAAAATACCGTCAATCAGGGTTGTCTTTCCGTGATCGATGTGGGCTATTATGGCTATATTCCTTATTTTTGATGAATCCTGCATTATTTTTGTTCCCTTCACCTTCAGATTACCGCATATACGGCATTTATATTTTTAAAATTAACACAATAACAACATTAGACAAACGGGAATTATATCACTTTCAGGCATAACAAGTCAAAGGAGAAAAAAAGCCGCCTGAGCAGGCGGCGGCAGGCGGGATCATTGCTGTTATATCTCACTCAGGTCTTTTCTTGCTGACCTTAGGTCGGCGTAGAGCGTATATCGGCTCCTGCCCATCTCTTTGGCAAGGCTTTCTATGGATCCCTTAAGCTTGAAAAATCCATGACTGTCCATATATTTTATGCACTGTTTCCTCTCTTCGCTGTTTAAAAAATTCAGCGGTTTGCCAAATTTCTTTCTGGCACTTTCGATAAGGAAGTTATGCCCCGTTATATGACTGAACGTTTCTGTTTTAACATCTTCAAAGGAGAGAGGTATCGTCTTCATCATAAAATCGCCCATATCTTTAAGCATGCTTGCCCTTGTCATATCAAAATTGATACACAGAAAACCGATCAAACTGCCCTCTTCATCTTTTATAAGAGCAACACCGGAACGTATAGGTCTGCCGTTTCCAGCTTCTGCTGGATAGTTCGCTATATAGTCTATATCAAGAGATTTGGGATTAGACATAAGGAACTTTCCAAAGTCCGTCATAGGAGCATTTATATCCCTGCCGGTAAGATCCCCGTTAACCAGTGCAATTATTGATGTATCCCCGTCTGAAACTTCATGCAGCACGATTTCGTAATCGTTTCCAAGCATTTTGCCCAAAAGCTCCACTACAGGTATAAAAGAACAGAGGACAGGATTTATTTTTTTTGACATAAGCACGCCTCACTAATAAAACTGGCAGGAGAGATAATAATATTTCCCCCGCCAGTAAAAAATTTTTATAGTTTTATAACAGTACCTGCTCCAGCTTCAGCAGCTTTTTTAGCAATTTCAGCAGCAGCCACTATATCAAGTGTTGCAAAACCTACTGTCTTCATTACTGTGATCTCGTCTTTTGAGCGGCGTCCTTCGACTTTTCCCAGTATAAGCTCGCCAAGTTCTCCATCTATAGAATCTGAAGAGAAAAGGCCTTCCTTCATAGGGATCAGAAAATCCCCCGCTTCCGAAAGAACCGCTTCGCGGTTGTCAACAAAAATACGTCCCGCGCGGCGCAAAAGTTCTGCCGGCAACTCTCTCTTGTCAGGTGTGTATGAGCCGACTCCATTTATATGACATCCTGGTTTTATGTCATCATTTGAGAAAACCGGATTTGACGAGGTGGTTACAGTTGTTATCACATCTGCATCAGTTACAGCCTGCTTCGAGGAAGCTGCTTCTATAAGCTTTACCCTAAAGCGGTCTGCAAGAGGCTGATTCTTTTCAACAAAAGCAGCTGCACGCCCGGGAAGGGCATCAAATATTCTTATCTCTTCAAGTTTCCTGACTGTCATAAGAGCTTCCAGCTGAGCAGGACCCTGACCTCCCGTCCCGAAAAGAGCACCGACCTTGCTGTCAGGATTCGAAAGCAATTCCGTCGCTGCCCCAGATATTGCAGCCGTCCTTAACTGTGTCAGGGTCGTTCCTTCTATTATCGCGGTAACAAGCCCTGTAGTGCCGTCGATCAGCGGCACTGTGGCCGGAATAACAGGCAAACCCTTTTCAGCATTTTCGGGGAAGCATGATACAAGCTTAACTCCCGCCATATTTAGTTCCCCTCCTACATACGCAGGCATAAACATACATTGTCCGGCCTTTGATTCTGTCTCTATATTAATGCGGAGAGGAACCACAGCCTTGCCTTTCGTATGAAGGACAAAGGCTCTTTTATCTGCC
>JAQVPO010000155.1 GCA_028702015.1 Synergistaceae bacterium
CGGGCATATGACATTCCTGGGATTTGAAAAACTTGTTTTAGCCTCTCTAACCATTTTCTGAAAAGCTGACTCAGCTGCTTCATTTGACCATCTGCTCATCTCTATCACTATTGCGACTCTGCATTTGGAAAGGTTGAAGCCCAGTTCCTTCGCCTGCACCATGATGAGTTCTCCGTTTGCATTCCTCGGATCATAATTTGAGAGGTTGTCGACAAGATCCCGCAGGGCTCTTTCCCTTAAAAGATTGGATTCCAGGAACGCCTGTTCCCGAAGCATTATTTCTGCCTGTTTCTGCACCAGCAGTCCATAACGTTCGACCTCTTCCGGAAGTCCCGCTATTGAGACAGAACCGAGCACCTTGTCAAAAAACTGGATAGGAAGGGTGTAACCTGGAAGAACATTCCCGTAATTTTCGGCATCACTGGTGGATGTTGTCATAGGTTTGTTCCCCTGCATTACACTAATTGAAGGCGGATGCAGCTCCCCAATTCTTTTTTCCTCATTGCAACCAATTATAATTCCATTTTCATCCGTAACAAGAACCCCGTATCCTATGACCTCACTGGTGCTTTTTGCAATATTCTGTGCCATTTTTTTGAACAAGCGATCACCACCATTTTTTATTCATAAGCATAGTTTTAAGTTTAATTTTTCATTAATGTATATTCTAAAGAATAATGCTTTTTACACTATAAAGCAATTAGAATTTAAGCAATGCAACAGGCAACAGAAAAATAACAAAGGAGGAATATATCAATGCGGCTGGAACTGCACAAGATACACATTACCGGCCTTGATTTCGCCGATGAGACATACACCTCCGGCGGAACTCTTTTCATCAACAAAAATGAGGCTGAGGCCTTAATAGCGGAAGACAGACGTTTTGCTAAAGTCGAGCTGGACCTGGCATGTCCGGGAGAAAGCAAGAGGATCATACCAGTTAAGGACGTTATCGAACCACGTGTGAAAATAGAGAAAAAATCCTATTTTCCTGGATTCTTCGCTCCGATGGAAAAGACTGGCTCAGGGAAGACTCTTGTTCTTGACGGAGCCGCTGTAGTTACATGCGGCCCGATAGTTGCATTTCAGGAAGGCTTCATTGACATGAGCGGACCAGGAGCCCAGTACACTCCATTTTCACAGACCCGCAACATAGTTCTCTACGTTGAACCGGTTGAAAATCTTGAGAAACATTTATACGAAGCTGCCCTGCGTGAAGCAGGACTTAAGCTTGCTGTCTATTTTGCAAAGTGCTGCGCCGATAAGGAATGGAAGGCTGATGAAATCCAGGTCTTTGAAAAGGGCGACACTTTCGAGGAGACACAGAAATATCCTGATCTGCCCAAGGTCATTTATGTATGCATGAATATCACACAGGGTCTTCTTCATGATACATACCTTTATGCCAATGACCTAAGACCAGCTCTTCCGACTCTCCTTCATCCAAATGAAGTCCTTGACGGAGCAATGGTATCAGGAAACTGCGTCTCTGCCTGCGACAAAAATACAACATGGCACCACCTCCACAACCCTATAGTACAATCTCTTTATGCAAGGCACGGCAAAGACATAAACTTCCTGGGGATGATACCTACACAGGAAAGCACTGTCCTTGACGGAAAGCTGAGAGCCGCTGCCATGAACCTGTCTATCGCACAGCAGCTTGGAGCTGACGGTGCAATAATATCAGAGGAAGGATACGGCAACCCTGATACTGACCTCTGCCTCAACGCAAAATTCTTTGAGAATGCCGGGATCAAGACCGTCCTTGTCTCTGATGAATCTGCAGGAACAGACGGAGCAAGCCAGAGCCTTGCGGACGCGACACCTGAGCTGGACGCATTCATCTCGACAGGGAACGTCAATGAGATGATCGAGGTCCCGGCGATGGACAAAGTCATCGGCTGCAAAGAAGCTATATCTCTTCTTTCCGGCGGGGCTGAAGAAAGCCTGAGATCTGACGGTTCAATGTTCGTTGAGCTCCAGTCCGTCATAGCTTCAACTGCCGAGATCGGCTTCAATAAGCTCGGCTGCGAGTGGATCTAAAGGGGGACAGCTGACATGACATACAGGATAGTTCATTATATAAACCAGTTCTACGCCGGCATTGGCGGGGAAGAAAAGGCAGACCACAGGCCGGAATTAAGAGAAGGCTTTGTGGGGCCTGGCATGCAGATTGAAAAACTTTTCAATGGCGAAGGCAAAGTAGTCGGCACAGTTATATGCGGAGACGGTTACTACGGAGAACATACAGAAGAAGCCAGAGCAGCATGTCTTGAAATGATCAAAAGCCTCAAACCCGATATCCTCTTTGCAGGACCTGCATTCAATGCAGGCAGATACGGCTTCGCCTGCGGAGACATTGCAGCATCTGCCGGAGAAGAATTGAATATTCCTACGGTCACAGCAATGTATCCGGAAAATCCTGGAGTTGAACTATATTCCAAGAAAACATACATAGCGATAACATCAGACAGCGCCAGAGGAATGTCAAAGGCTGTTCCTGCCATGGTCAAAATCGGCGGCAAGCTGCTTAAAGGTGAAAAAATGGGACCGGCAAGGCTTGAGGGTTACATCCACCGAGGAATACGCAAATCATTCTTCCATGAGAAGAGCGGAGCCGACAGAGCTGTTGAGATGCTGCTTGCCAAACTCAGAAAAGAAGATTTCCGTACGGAATATGAGATGCCTGTCTTCAACAAAATTCCGCCTGCGGCTCCCGTAAAGGATCTCAAAACAGCAACTATAGCCCTTATCTCTTCCGGCGGCATAGTCCCAAAGGGCAACCCTGACCATATAAGGGTATCGTCTGCGGAAAGCTTTGGTTCTTATGACATTTCTGAAATCAAGAACATGACACCAGACAATTATGAATCTATCCACGGAGGATATGACAGAGAGTGGGCCAACCAGGATCCTGACGTTGTGCTTCCGCTCGATATAATGCGTGAACTTGAAGCAGAGGGCGTCTTTGCCAAGATACACCCGATATTCTATACTACGACCGGAACAGGTACGGCTGTTGCAAACGCTGAAAGATTCGGGCAGGAGATCGGTGAGGAACTTAAAAAAGCGGGAGTTGATGCCGCGATACTCACATCCACCTGAGGAACCTGCACCCGATGCGGCGCATCGATGACCCGTGAAATCGAAAGAGTAGCAGGCATACCTGTAGTACAGATAGCGACAATAGTTCCGATAATGCTCACAGTAGGCACAAACAGGGTCGTTCCAGGAGTAGCGATCCCTCACCCGACCGGCAATCCTGCAATGGGTCCGGAAGGTGATAAAGCAGTCAGGAGAGAGCTTTTGCTACGCTCCTTCAAAGCAATGACAACACCTATAACTGAGCAGACTATTTTTGAAAAATAAATTTTCCGGCAGGCTGTGAGAACTGTGATAAATATCACAGTCTGCCCTTTATATTTTGAGGAGAGATAAGAAATGGCAGAAAAGATCCTTCAGATAGTTACGAACAATCCCGATATCTACTGGAGCCCTGAGATGCCTTACGGTGTGATCTTTACAGATGGATCTCCTCATGATGTGCTTGATAAGGCAGAAGAACTTCTTCAGCACGGATGGCGTCTTGTTTCTGCGCCGCTGCCGCCTAATGTGCCTATAATGCGCGGCCCCTACAGATCACTGGTGATCGAAGAATCTGAGTCAAAGTACGACAAAGACGGTATAATAGCGATCGAAAAAGCAAAAGACAGATATTTGATAGAGAGACAGAAAAACTGCTCCGAACCTCATGAAGATTTTGCTGTTATTGACAGACAGATGCTCCAGAGAACTTTGAGAGATCTTTCCATTTTAGACAGCATCTCTTCTCAGTTTTAACTATCAGGGCTTATATTTAGCAAGAACTAGTGATACCATAAGCACGATATAGCTTTTAAAGCATCAAGTATTTCAGGAGGCGAACCAAATGATCGATCTTACCAAAGAAAATTGTGACGCAGAGGTACGTGAAGAGAAGACACTTCCAGTAGTAGTGGATTTCTGGGGTCCCCAGTGTGTTCCCTGCATGGCTCTGAAACCGCTTTACCATGACATGGAAAAGGATTTCG
>JAQVPO010000156.1 GCA_028702015.1 Synergistaceae bacterium
GAGCACCGCGCTCAAGAAGGTGCGTAGCAAAACAATGCCTTAATGTATGAGGTGATACTCCATAAATGCCTACCCGTAAAGCAGCTCTTCGTACCAATCTGTGGACGGTTCTCACTGTAAGCCTTTCAGCCCCCTTTTCTGAAACGAAAAGAGGTCCTTTATTCTCCCCTTTTGAAGGGATACTCCAGTCTTCAAGAAGTTTTTTAACACTAGGTGCAAATGGCACTAAGCGCTCTTTTGCTCCTTTGCCCATAACTCTTATTATCCTTTGATCTGTCTCTATGTTTTCCCAATCTAAATCTATCAATTCAGAAACACGCAAACCGGAACCATAGAGCAGTTCGAGAACAAGCCTGTCTCTCTGGTAGTGTTTACCGTGCTCAGGACCATCAGTAAGGATCCTTTCTGTCTCTTCATAAGAGAGCGCTCTGGGCAGAGAGGAAGGTATCTTTGGTCCTTTAAGCCCCGCGGCAACACCGTAATCAAGAATCTCCCTTGAAGAAAGCCATCTTATAAAACCTCTTACTGCGGAAAGTTTCCTTGCAGCAGATGATTTCGCCACGCCAAAACCTATTATATTGGAGAGGTAGACCCTTACAGACTGAGAGTCTATCTCGGAAACATCGGAAATATCCTGCCTCAGCAAATACTCCCTAAACTGCTCTAAATCAACTCTGTAGTTAATAAGAGTGTTTTTCGAGCGGCCTCTGGATTCTATAAAGAGTAAAAACTGATCAATATTTGCTAAGATATTTTCTGCCATGAATGGTATTCTAGCATGTAGGCCTGAAATTTCAAGCAAATTTTAAGAAAATTCACAAGATACGATCATTTGTTCACTATTTGTCTAAAACCCTGGCATACCCTGTTTCCAGCACATAACAGGCATTAAGCTTAAACAACACCTTGCAATAGAAAATATGTGGTCTGAGAGTCATAGAAAAATAGTTTCATATACTAATCAAAAGTGGCTCAATTATGTTTTATATCCTCATCAGACTGTTTATCACAGGTAAATAATCCTGGTTGCGAAGAAACAAACCGTTTCATTTTTTGCATAGATCTTTCATAATAGGCTTCACAGCGCTCTGTCTTTCTTTTTATCTTTTTTCCATCAAGTTTTGGGAATATTCCGAGATTTACATTCATTGGCTGAAATGTTTTTGGAATAGCCGATCTAAGATAGTTCAAAAGGGATCCTATTGATGTCTCCAAAGGAAATTCAGGCATTGGGACATTTTTCATCTGAGCCGCCATGAATAAGGCAGCTGCCAGTCCCATAGCTGTGCTTTCAAGATATCCTTCAACTCCGGTGATCTGACCGGCTAAAAATATTTCCTTTTGACCAACCGGCCTGAGATATCCGTCAAGCACCTTCGGGGCACATACAAATAAGTTTCTGTGCATTACCCCCTTACGGACAAATTCGGCATTCCGCAGCGCCGGTATCATTCTGAAAACCCTCTCCTGCTCCCCCCACTTGAGGTTGGTCTGAAAACCGACCATATTATATAGAGTGCCTTCTTCATTGTCCTGCCTCAGCTGAACGATAGCAGCATATTCCCTGCCGTTTTTTTCATCAGTGAAACCAACAGGTCTTAGCGGGCCGAAAAGAAGGGTCTTTTCTCCTCTCTTGGCGATAACCTCTACAGGCAGACAGCCTTCAAAGTGCCTCATTTCTTCGTTTTCAAAACTGTGTTTTGAAGCAGTCTCGGCACAGACAAGGGCTTCCCAGAAAGAATGGTAGGTCGTTTCGTCCATTGGGCAGTTTATGTAGTCTCCGTTCTCTCCGTATCTGTTCCCTCTGAATGAACTTTCTTTGTCTATGCTATCAAGTGTCACTATCGGGGCAACCGCGTCATAAAAATAAAGAAAGTCTTCTCCAACCAGGTTTTTGAGGTTTTCTGCAAAGGCATCACTTGTCAGCGGGCCTGTTGCAATGATAACTGGCCCTTCCGGGAGTTCAGCTGCCTCCTCTCTTATAACTTCAATGTTGGGATGGGCAGAAATCGCTGAGTCGACAAGACGTGAAAAGAGATCTCTGTCAACGGCCAGTGCATTGCCGGCAGGCACCCTGCTTTTTTGAGCACAGCTCATGATAAAACTGTCCAGCAGACTAAGTTCTGACTTCAATATCCCGGCAGAGGTAGTCGGTTTTTCACCACCGAAGGAGTTGCTGCAGACAAGTTCACCCAGAAATGCCGTTTCATGGGCCGGAGTGTTTTTTTTAGGTCGCATCTCATAGATACGTACGGGGAAATCCCGCTGTGCAAGCTGCCAGGCTGCCTCCGCGCCTGAAAGGCCTCCGCCGATCACAGTGATCTTTTTATATGTCTGAGTCTGCATTTTCATTTTCTGCGGGCTCTGACACTGCCCCTTCCTGATCTGTCTTTCCGGGTTTTTTCCATGAGATGTAGTCACATTCAGGATACCATGTGCAGCCGTAAAACATTCTTCCCTTGACTTTTCCTTTTCCTGCGCGCCTTCTGACAAGTTCGCCCTCTCCGCATTTGGGGCATTTAATACCAGTCGTTCTTACAATATTCCTTGTATATTTACATTCAGGATATCCTGAACATGCAATAAATTCCCCAAATCTTCCGCTTTTTATAAGAAGGTCTTTGCCGCATTCCGGGCATTGCTCGCCCACTAGCTCGGGCTCAGGCCTCATACTCTCTGCATGGGCTGTAACGTCATCCAGAACAGGCTTAAAGTCATTCCAGAATTCTCCGACCACTTTTCTCCATCTGAGTTCCCCGGTCTCTATCTGATCAAGCTCATCTTCCATCATAGCAGTGAAATCTACATTTATAAGGCTGGAAAAATACTTTACAAGAAATGTATTGACCAGCCTGCCCAGTTTTGTAGGGATCAGTTTTTTATCTTCTTCTCCCCTGTCAACATACCCTCTGACTGATAGCGTATTGATTATCGCAGCATAGGTAGATGGTCTTCCTATACCTTTTTCTTCAAGTGCTTTGACAAGCCCTGCCTCCGTATATCTTGAAGGCGGCTGTGTGAAACGCTGGTCTCTTATTATCTTTTCAATAAGCAATACTTCCCCTTCTGATGCAGGGGCCATATCTGTATCCTTAACACCCAGCGGGAAGACCTTCCCCCAACCGTCAAAGACAACTGCGACACCGGACTGCTTGAGCAAATAATCTCCGCTGGAACATATCAATGCCGTTCTTGCAATTATTGCTGGTGCCATCTGGCTTGCTATAAAACGGCTCCATATAAGATCATACAGCCTGTATTGCTCTGCAGTCAGGCAGTGTTTTACAGATTCAGGAGTAATAAACGGATCTGTTGCACGTATCGCTTCATGGGCATCCTGAGATCTGGCTTTTGAAGCATACTTATTTATATTTTGCGGCAAATAATTATTGCCATAGTTATCGAGTATGAATTTTTTTGACGATTCAACTGCCTCAGGAGATATTCTCAGGCTGTCGGTACGCATGTATGTTATAAGTCCGACAGGACCTCTGCCGGGTATTTCAACGCCCTCATAAAGAGATTGTGCGATCCGCATAGTCCTGCCCGGAGCAAAACCGCACCTTCTTGATGCCTCCTGCTGCAGAGTGCTGGTCTTGAATGGGGGCAGCGCTGATTTTGGGCTCTCTTTTGTTCTGAACTCTTCAACTTTCAGCCCGCGTATGTTTATCTCGTCTTCGACCCTGACAGCTTCGTTCTCATTATGTACAGAGAGAGGCTTGCCCTGAAATTTATCTGCTCTGAGCCTGTATTTTCTTTTTCCATCAGAGCTGCTGCTTTCAACATCTATCAGCCAGTATTCTTCCGGTACAAACTTATCTATTTCATCTTCGCGCTCACAGACTATCCTGAGAGCTACAGACTGTACCCTTCCTGCAGAAAGCCCGCGCTTTACCTTGTTCCATAGAAGGGGACTGAGCTGATAGCCTACAAGTCTGTCAAGAACGCGGCGGGCCTGCTGTGCATCAACTTTATCTATATCTATAGAATCAGGTTCTTTGACGGCATCAGTAACTCCATGTTCAGTAATCTCCTGCATCCTTACCCTGCACTTTGACTTCGGATCTATAT
>JAQVPO010000157.1 GCA_028702015.1 Synergistaceae bacterium
AAAGCACTATTACTGATAGACCAGGCGTTCGATACCGAATGGAAAACTGTCAGCGAAGGAATTGATTTTCTTTCGTCAGAACTTGAGCGGATAGGCTGTGATACGATCAGCAGCGGGCTCGTAAATTCAGAATTGGCCTCTCCCGAAATATTCTGATGGATATCACCGGCTGCTGCGGGATGGACTGCAGTTCCTGCGAAGCACGTCTGGCAACCCTGAGAAATGATATGGAGGCGCTCTCGAAGATAGCTGCTGCTGAAGAAAACCGAAGCGGACATTCATTCATCCTGCCATCAAGGATGAGATGCACCGGATGCATGGAACCGGGCGCAAAAAGTATTTCTTGCGCAGAATGCAGGATAAGGATCTGTGCTGAAGAGAGGTCTATCCCCCACTGCGGCTTCTGCGAAGAATTCCCCTGTGATCTTGGAGACATCATATGGGAAGCTATCCCTGAATATAAAAAAAATATCGAAAGAATAAGAAGCAGATAATTATTTGTCTCCCACCTCTCTGCCTTCACAGGCAGCGGTATCCTGATGACGGCACAGAACATTGATCTCCGGTGAAAGGAAGAAATAGTTATTGACATATGTTATAAACAATATATACTTAAGAAGTAAATGGCATATGTCATAAACTTAACGGAGGTGATGTCTACCATGCCAAGGAGAGACGGAACAGGACCAATGGGATTTGGTCAATCAACAGGCCGATGCATGGGGCGCTGTGCTGGAATAGGGCTGAGTTTGGGCCTGGGGTGCAGAAATGGTTTCAGAAGATGGTCTGGCAGAAATGCAGATACCAGTTTAACGAATATAAGTAAATCGGAAAAAGAACTTCTTCTGGAAGAGATCAAATACTTGAAAGACCGTGTCGAAGCCATCGACAAAAAAGCTGAAGATCAATAGACAGACAGGAGGCAGTCTTAAAAACTGCCTCTTCTTGGAAATGAAATCTGACCGCCGTACAGAAAGGTTCAGAAAAATGATAGCAGACTGCCTTATAAAAAATGCATCTGAAGCATCCCGCAGCAGAAAAATAAAAGATATAAGAGTTGGGCTAGGATATATATGCACAATGCTGGAGAGCGGAGAATGCGGACTGGCCTATTCGTTCCGGAATGAGCTCGGGCACTGCTGCAGCGTTCTGGCCCAGGCCGGTGACCTGATCGGAAAGAAATGTGAAGAATTAATTCCGTGGCTGAAGGAAAAGGATCTCCTCAGAGCAGCTGTAGGTCTTTCTGTTGTCAATGCTGTTCTGAATGACAGGTCACATGAAAACGAAGCAGGAAACGTTATTAAAGCGATCAAAATGAACAAAGATGAAACATTTGGAATGGTTGGAGATTTTAAGCCGATACTCCCGTTTGTGAGAAAACAGACAGACAATATTTATGTCTTTGAACGCATACCTCAGGAGAAAAACGGACTCTATCCTGATAAGGATATCCCCCGCTATCTTACGGAGTGCGATGTTGTCGTTGTAACAGGGACAAGCATAATAAATAACACTATAGATGATGTGCTCCGATTTTGTTCAAAAGCCAGGGAGGTATTCATAGTAGGACCCTCCACACCGCTCAGCCCTGAATCGTTCATAGAGCATAATGTTACCTGCCTTGCCGGAACGGTTGTTACTGCTCCTGATAAAATGCTGAGAATAATAAGCCAGGGCGGGGGAACGATGCAGATGAAACCCGCATCAAAACATGTTCTTGTAAAAGTTGGCAGATAGAAATTTTGTGAAGGCGGCAGAAATCAAAATGACGGCGGTCCCGTTGGGGCCGCCGTTGGTTTGATCAGCTAAGATCGATATTTTTAGGTTTAAGAGCCAGGAAGCGCAGTCTCACGTAGTCAGCTATCCAGCCGTTTTCTTCTGAGTAAAGAAGCGGGCGGCAATAATCATCGACCTCTTTATAGAAAAGATCTTTTTCTTCTTCTGAAAAGCCTTCCGTGTGGCTGTTGGTAAAGACCTTGAGCCAGGACCGCAGCCCGTTTTTGAGAGGGGTGGGCCTGTCTATCCTTGCGATGTAGGAGACTTTGAAGCCCTGATTGTCCAGGATCTTGGAAAAATCTCCCAGCTCCGGAAATTTCCAGGGATTCCTGGCTCTGTAGTCTATACCGCGCTTGATAAGAGCTATCTTCATCCCTTCACGGATAACTCTTATACAGCCCTCTCCTCCGCACTCTGCAGCAAATCGTCCGCCTGGCCTGAGGGATCTCCAGACCCCCCTGATGACGGCATACTGGTCGTTCATCCAGTGAAGAGCCGCATTGCTCATAACAGCGTCGAATTCTTCGCTGAAAGGCAGATGTTCTCCTTCGACAACTTCGGCTTTGAGTCCAAGAGATCTTGCGGTCTCCACCATTAACTGGTTTGAGTCAACACCAAGCACATCACATCCCCTGTCAGCCAGTTCTTTGGTCAGCACTCCGTCGCCGCACCCGAGGTCAAGTATCTTTTCTTCCTTTTGGGGGTCAAGCAGCTCAATAACCGGTCTTCCAAAGAGAGGCACAAAATCTGCCCCGCGTTTGTAATCTTCCGGATCCCAGCGTTGATTTGACATCGGAAAGCCTCCTTATGTTCTTGTAACATTATTATATTGGAGGAAAGGGAAAAATGCACTCTTCCGGATGCATGAAGAAGAGGTTATAATAAGGCTTTTAAAGCATTCTTGTTTCTTGACGGAATAAGTCTTCTTGATGTAGTCTAATGCTGTTGGTTTTTTTGTCCGACCCCGAGTCAAATTGCCTAAAGGTTCTTTTCCAATGGCAAAAGACCGATGGGTATTTCCGGAAACGGAAATGCCTCCCGCACTTGGAAAGGGGAAACTATGAACTTCAGGGGATCTGTTTTAAGGTGCCCTCATGTCTTGTCCTCTTCTCAGTGCCCTATAATCAGATTCTATATGCTGTGTATTGTCTTTGAATTCCTTAACAAGAGGAGGAATATGATTTGCGGATTTTAAAAGTTCTGATAGCCGAAGCAGACCCGCTGCTTCAGAAGTTGTATTCAGACCTTATCGCTTCCGAGCAGGCGTTTACCGTACTTAAATGTGTCTCAAGCGGTACGCAGATGTTTGATTCGATGAGATGTGTCGAAGCTGATCTGGTCCTTCTGGATCTTTACCTTAAGGATTTTAACGCCCTTGACGGGCTTGAAGAACTTCGCAAGGAATTTCCGAGGACTGACTACATAGTGGCATCTTCGGGCGAGGATCCGAACCTTGTAAGAAAAGCCCTGTGTCAGGGGGTCTTCGAATATCTTATAAAGCCTTTCTCGTTTGAGAGACTTAGGCTTGCCCTCCGGAACTACCATATATATCATCAGAGCCTTACCGGAAGGACAAGGCCATGGCAGCAGGAGGACCTTGATACTCTGGTTTCTCTGCGTACCAGGGATCCATCCTGGGCAAACAACCGTGCAATACCCAAAGGGCTCCAGCTAAAATGTCTCAATGAAGTGGAAATTTTTCTGAAGGACAACAACGATACCTTTTCCGCGCAGGAAGTGGGAGATGCGTTAGGCATCTCACGTTCGACCGCCAGACGATATCTTGAGTTTCTTACAATGAATGAGCGAGTGATAGTCGAGTACGCGTACAGAAAAGTCGGAAGGCCCGAGAAAAGATATAGATTGGCGCTGATATAATTAACCGGCGAAAGTGAAGACAATGCGAATTTAGATGTTAAAAAATTGATATATAGCGGACAGGACTCTTCCTCAGTCAGGTCCGCTATATGCTTTTCTCTACATCCCGCAAAAAAGTCTGGTCAAGTAGGTGGCCAGTATGCCGCCGGTCAATACAGCCAGTATTCCTCTGCCGTACCATCCTAGTATAAGAGCTGTGACCGCTCCTGCAGCAGAGCTGTATATGCTGCCTGATGCAGTGAGGATGTCAGGGAATATAAGCGCGCCGAGGACGGCATACGGGATATAATACGCCGTCGATCGTCCCCTTCTTGTAACCGTGGAGGGTCTCGCGGAGTTTCTCCTCGGTCTCGGACTGGACCGCCCGCCCGAGGATTGCCTCGATCTCCTCCACCCGC
>JAQVPO010000158.1 GCA_028702015.1 Synergistaceae bacterium
ATTGCACGGCAGCAAAGGGGATCCTTAAAAATGCGAATCAGTTTGCTGCCGTGCAATAACTCAAGTTGAGTCCGTTCTGAATTTTATATGTTTAAGGAAGCGTAACTTTCATTCCCTTTTCAATAGAATCCTTGTTGCCGCTGATAACATTACAGATCGACAATTTTTCCCTTGAATTAACAACTTCAATTTTTGCAACTTCGCTTACGATTTCCTCAAGAACTTCTCCTGTACCAGGATCACGAATTATTTCCGAATTTCCGACAGAGAAGATCTGTCCCTCGCCGACACCTTCGCGCATACCCCTGTTTATATAAACTTTTCCTTCTCTTTTCATGACAACAGCGCCGGTCCACGGGATATTAGGAAGCTGAGCAATCATCCATTCCGTTCCTTGCTGAACTGCCGATTCAACGGCTTTCCCCACGTTGTCTTTCTTGAACCCACCGCCGCCGGCAGCCCAGCCATCCCCGGAATATCCGATCGCGCCTCTGCTGCTGTTCGATTTTCCTACAACGCTTTTAGAGGCCATAATCTGACCTGTCGTTGAATCAACCATGTACATCGTTACATTAACTTCTGAAGTACTGCCTCCGCCGCCAAGTGTTACTGGACCGATGGCAACTCCTCCAAAACCGCCTGAAGTGTTATTGGTAACGTTAGTTATAGCACCTTTGATCAAAATCTGAGCCGGGGTCATCTGCCCTGTTGCAGGAGCAAGAGACCCCTGGGCTGTCCTTCCCGCAGCAGCAAGATCCTGTTCACCCATAGAGGCTGCTCTCATATCACTCTCACCTAAAACAATGAAACGTCCAGTCTGGTTCAGGATATCTGTCATGATCAAGCCCCAGCCGTCGCCGATATCCCATTGCCCGCGCCATCCTGCACGGTTTTCAAACTTAGTGACTGTAACAGAGTACTTCAGCATTCCTGTCTGAGCTTCAGCCTGTGAAGCATACTGAAGCACTGAGACCAGAGATGCGAAAAAAAATATAAATACAAGAACTCTAATCCGCCGTTTCAATTAGTATCACCCTTTCATCATATAATCACATAAAAGTGTCTTGAATTTTATTAAGAGAAGGGATCCGCTGTCAATAGCAAAGCAAAGATATAAATATTCGGACATCCTTATATTCTATATTAACAGGGGCACCGGAGGCATCTGATAAACAAGGATATACATAAGATCACAGCAGTGTACGTTTATCAGTATTTTTACTTTTGGATTACAAATGATCATTTCTTATTTATAACGGGGAGATTTATATCAAAATAGACAGAGATTGTCCTCACAGAAAAAATTATAAGCAGAGCAATATTCATTGCTGTTTTTTCACCTGCAAAAGGATAGAGGAACCACATGCATGTGACCCCGGCAAAGGCCGCCAATGCATAAATATCCCTTCGGAAAATGACCGGGACTCTCTGGGCAAGAAGATCTCTCAGTATGCCTCCTCCTACGGCGGTTATCACAGATACAAAAACAAACTGTACAAAGCTGTAATTCTGATTGATTGCTTTTATTCCGGCATCCACAGCGAAAAAACTTAAACCGATTGCATCCAGCACTATCAGTATCCACCTGACATAGAACACCTGCGGGAAAATAAATACGAACATAACCGACAGCATCACTAATGCAATAGTTGTATAACTTGAAAAGAATACAGGTACCCCGACATCCATAATTACATCCCTTAATATTCCACCGCCGCAGGCAGCTGTGAAGGCGAGAACAGAGACTCCGAACATGTCCATCTTTTTCTGCATTGCAGTGAAAGCGCCCAGAACAGCGAAACTGATAACTCCGATATATTCAAGTATGCTTATTATTCCGAGCTGAAAAGAAAACAGCGTAAACACCCTCTTTTGAAAAAATCTTCAGGTTAAAATGCTGCGAGAACGGAAAATATAACCGTTCTCGCAAACATGCCATTATCTATTTTAAAATTATAAATAACTCAAATAGAGTTAAAGAGATAAATCTTATTTACCGTAATGCGCTGCCTGGCTCTTCAGATAAACATCGGGCTCCGAAGGGATCTTAAAGAGCGGTATAAATCTGTCTGTGCCTGTAAAGGTCAGGAAAAGCATCGAGCCTACGGCGATCCAGGCCAGGTAGTTGTGTGTGATTATCTCACCGGCCGTAATACCTGCAGCGAGCGGATAGACAGAGGCGCTGATGCCGATGAAGAATCCCATGTAGCAGTGCCACGGGATAAGCTGTGACCCAAGGACACCCATGGCATCTGAGAAAGTTGCATTTCTCAGCGCCAGCGTGTACATATCCTCTTTGCTTCCTTCAACACTGGATTCAGTCATGTTTTTGATGATAGGACCTATAGTTACTATCTGGGCCATTTCATCTGCAAGGGCTGCATTTCCGATAAGGCATATTATGGCATTGGAGAACATAAGGTGCCTGACCTTCTTCACCATCTTAAGAACAAGTACGGCGATCGGGTCAAACGCATCCATTTTTCTCATTACACCGCCAAAAGCCCCTACCCAAAGCATCATTGCTATCGACCAGCTTCCGGCATCGGAGAAACCTGTGTAAACAAGATCCAGAAATTCAGTGACGCTGCCTACTGTACCTGCCATAAGGCCGAATATCAAGGAAGAGACGATCCCGGAGCCAAGACAGATAAGAGTGCTGAATCCCTTGATCGCAAGCCCCAATACTATAATCAGAGGCAGTATCATGTAAGAAGGAACTCCGGCTCTTACGAGTTCAAGAAGTGTAACAGCAGAAGCTCTCTTCTCTGCAAGAGCCGCCCATACATCCGGAGGGATCTGTGCAATAGCGTCTGCGGCCTGACCAGTTGTGCTTGGAAGGCCGAGAGTGACGCCTACGAAATAGAAAACGACCGCAGATATAGCAAGGCAGAGGAATGACCATACTCCCTGATGGCGGACCCTTTTGATAATTTCCACTTCCTGGATACCCGAACTGACTATCGTTGTATCAGAGATAAGGCCTATGTTGTCTCCAAAACATGATCCACCGGCTATAGCTCCTATTGTAAGAGCAATATTTCCGCCTACTATGTGATTTAACCAGAGGAAGATAGGAGCACAGGCCGCAAACGTCCCCCATGATGTGCCTGTAGCTATTGAGAGCAATGCAGTTACCAGAAGGGCAACTACTGCCAGAAGCTTGGCATTTAGACCAGCTGCAAGCGACATATTTATTACGGAAGCAGCAACTCCCGTAGCCATAAAGCATTCTGCAACAGCATAAGCTGCCTGGAGGATGAGGAAAACAATTAGAAAGTGCTTAAGGTTGTCCAGAGCTGCATCAAGAAGTTCGTTGAACTTGTAGCGGTCTACAATCATAGCAACAAATACTGCATACATAAAAGAAAGCGGCGCGGCCAGCAGAATGTCCATTCCCGAAAGCATCAGTCCTGCAATAACAACGATCGGGCTCAATCTTAGCAAAGCTTTCATGTTTAATTACCTCCTTCAATTTTTAAAAAAATAATTAAAACGGCAAAGAGAATACAATGTATACTTTTATCTCGTGCTGCTGTCATATGAGCATACGACAGTTCACTATTTCATCTTCAGCATCATCTTCTTTCCATATGGTTTTTGAAAAAAAGTTACTGTTCTGAGGCTGATCAGTAGAGACCTGCAGTCTCTCCTCCGTCGATCCTTATGTCAGCACCGGTGATGTATTTTGCATCATCAGAGGCAAGAAATACATACAGTGCGCCTATCTCTTCAGGATCTGCATGCCTTTTCATGGGGATACCCTCGTTCACCTTTGCAAGCATTTCATCTGTGTATTCCGCCCTCTGCATGGGAGTAAGGACATATCCCGGGCAGACACAATTGACTCTGACATTCGGGGCAAGTTCAAGTGCCATGCTCTTTGTCAGAAGAATTACTCCGGCTTTTGAAGCATTGTAGTCTGTGTACCAGCGATGCCCCTCTGTTCCATTTGTCGAAGCGGTCATAAGTATAACTCCGCTCTTTTGAGCCTTCATTCTTTTTGCAGCCTCGCGTGAACACAAAAACATTCCATTAAGATTTATATCT
>JAQVPO010000159.1 GCA_028702015.1 Synergistaceae bacterium
CACTTCTCTAGCTACTAACCCGAACAAAAATAAAACTGTCTATGTTCTTGATACGCCTGGTTTCGCAGACTTCGTTGGTGAACAGCGCTGTGCCATGAGAGTCTCTGACGGTGCAGTCGTGCTTGTGAACGCAACGGCAGGAGTTGAAGTCCAGACCCAGAGCGTGTGGGATTTTGCTGAGACATTTGAAACGCCGGCTATCTTTTTTGTAAGCAAACTTGATCGTGAAAACGCTGACTTTGATGCTGTGGTCAAGGATATCCAGGAAAATATATCGGACAGGGCGGTCCCGCTCTATCTGCCCATAGGCAGCGAGCTCGAATTCAAGGGGCTTGTGAACGTACTGACCGGAAAATCATACATGTACAAGGGTGACGGAAGCAAGGATGTTGCAGAAGGCGATATACCAGGTGATATGGCCGATGCTGTCGCTGCAGCACGGGAAACCCTTGTTGAAAGAGCAGTAGAAGCCGATGACGAACTTATGATGCGCTACCTCGAAGGAGAAGAAATTTCTCCTGAGGAACTCCAGGAGGTACTCAGGAAGGCTGTATGTGCAAGAACAGTATTTCCCATACTGCCGGGATCAGGAACAGCTAATATAGGCGCGTACCAGCTGATGGACATGATATTGAACTACATGCCCTCGCCGAAGGACATGCTCAACCGTGCAGCTCTCAATGGCGATGAGCCGGTAAAAATAGTACCTGATGAAAAAGGGAAATTCCTTGGTTTTGTCTTCAAGGTAATGGTTGACCCCTATGTTGGTAAACTCTCCTTTGTAAAAGTCTTTTCAGGAGGCCTTACCAGCGATCAGTCTGTCTACAATGTAACAGAAGGCGAAGAAGAGAGGATCAGTTCCTTCCGCTTCATGAAGGGGAAGGAAAGCTCCGAGGAAAAAGAAATAGTGCTTGGTGATATAGTTGCTATCCCGAAGCTGGAGAGCACGATTGCCGGGGATACTCTGGGAACCAAGGGAGAGATCCTTAATTTCAGGCCTATAAACTTCCCGCAGCCTGTGTACAGTGTGGCAGTTCTGCCCAAGAGCCGTGCCGATGAAGATAAGCTAGGTACAGCGATAACCAAGACATTGAAAGAGGACCGGACTCTTTCCTTTGTCAAAAACCCGGAGACAAACGATGCAGTTCTTTCGGGTATGGGCGATATGCACCTTGATATTATGCTTTCAAAGATCAAGGAACGCTATAAGGTTGAGCTTGAGACACGCACTCCGAAGGTGCCTTACCGTGAAACAATAAAGATAAGTGCCCGAGCGCAGGGAAAACATAAGAAGCAGTCCGGAGGCCGCGGACAGTACGGTGATGTATGGTTTGAGCTTTCGCCTCTTGAAAAGAACGCGGGTATACAGTTCATCGACCGCGTTGTCGGCGGAGTCGTTCCGAAGAACTATATTCCTGCAGCTGAAAAGGGACTGAGGGAAGCTGCACAGAGAGGCTATCTCGCAGGTTATCCGGCTACAGACTTCTCCTGTGCTATTTATGACGGTTCATACCACGATGTCGACTCTTCAGAAATGGCCTTTAAAATAGCGGCTTCGCTTGCTTTCAAGAAGGCAATGGCCGATGCGATGCCCATTCTTATGGAGCCGGTCATGAATGTTGAAGTAAAGGTTCCGGAAGAGTGCCTTGGCGATGTCATGGGAGACTTCAACAGCCGCCGCGGACGTATAATGGGTATAGACAGCGAAGGAAAACTTCAGCTTGTCAAAGCACAGTGCCCTCTCTCTGAAATGTTCCGTTATGCTATCATCCTCCGTTCTATGACATCCGGAAGAGGAACCTTCACGATGGAATATTCGCATTATGAAGAGGTCCCGGGAGATATCGCAAAGAAGGTCATCGAGGCAGCGGACAAGGAACGAGTAGAAGAAGAAGAATAAACCAGTCAGGCATACTTAGGAGTATTATTAAGCAGCTTGCGCGCGGGATCCATGGCGTTTCAGACGCGTCAGAGGCTCCCGCGTTTTTCTGCAGACCGCAGTGTTGTTTTCTTAATAAAACAGATAATTAAAATCAATGGGAGATGTTTCCTTAATGAAGGCATCAAAACAGGTACTTCTGGTATTTCTTGCCTATTATGGGATCAACTGTCTTTCTAACGTCTATTTTGTCTTTGGTCCATTTTACAGTGCGTCAGGCGCGTCTCCTAGGGCAGTTGGACTATTCCTCAGCATATTTTATATGGCAATGATAATATGCAGGCCCCTTGGCAGCTGGACGATGGAAAGGCTCGGCATAAAAAAAGCCCTTACGGTCAGTTCACTTATCTCTGCAGCTGCGGCTGTAGGCATAGTTTTCTCTGTTTCAGATCCGGTGATACTTCTTTTCTTCAGGGCTGTCTCAGGGATAAGTGCCAGTGTCTTTATAGTTGCAACTGTAGCCTATCAGTCGATGATACTTGATGCCACGTCAAGAGGGATAGGTTTTGCACTCTTTACTACTGGATCAATGCTCCCTATGGCCACTATAGTCCCTCTTTCAGAATTTCTTTTGAAAAGGGGACATACAGATTATTATCTCTGGCTGCCGGTAATAGTTGCCCTTATCTGCCTTGCAATAAGCCTAAGGGTAAGGGACATCTCGGCTGAAACCAGGGAGAAGCCTATCTGGGGGACCTACAGAGACATGCTTTGCTGTCGCGGAGTCAAGACTCTTTACCTGACAGCTTTTCTCATGTCACTTGCAGACGGGGCAACACTATGTGCTGCCGCTCTTGCAGAAGACAGGGGAGTCCCTGTTTCATGGTTCATGATATCTGTTGCTGCTGCTGCTGTTGTCATAAGAACTATAGGGTTCAGAATAATGGACAGGGTTCCGAGGGTCCTGCTTGCAGCTCCTGCCGCAGGTCTTATGGGGCTTTCCCTCCTTTGTCTCTCTTTCAGCTCAAGCTGGATATCGTTTATGCTTTTCGGGGTAGTCTATGGTTTTGGTATAGGAGCCGGCTTCCCGACCGACCTGTCAATAATAGGTGATCTGCTTTCCACGGAGTACCATCCTAAGGCTACAGGCTCTCTGCTTCTTGCAATAGATCTCGGATGGGTCATAACTCCTCTCATATTTGGCTTCATATCCCCTGTGCTTGGGGCAAGCGGTGCGTTCCGTCTTATTGGAATGCTGGTGCTTGTGGGTTCTTCTGCGGCACAGTATCTCTGCTGGATGCCCCTCTGGAAGAGTCTTAAAGAACAGGCATAAAAAGACCAAAAAGACCAAAAAGACCGGACCCTGATCAATGGATCCGGGTCTGGTCTTTTTATTTATTCAGAAAGAGAGATATTACTTTGATTTCTTTTCTGTGATGTACTTATCTATGGCTTCTGCAGCTTCTTTGCCTGCTCCCATAGCGAGAATGACAGTAGCTGCTCCTGTCACGATGTCACCGCCAGCATAAACTCCTGGTACGGAGGTAGCTCCGGTTTTTGGGTCTGCCTCAATATATCCCCATTTATTAAGTTTCATTTCAGGGAAGGTAGAGAGAAGTACCTTGTTGGAACCCTGTCCTATCGCTTCGATCGCGCAGTCGGCTTCGATGAAGAATTCGCTGCCCTCTACCGGAACAGGACGTCTGCGGCCTGATGCATCCGGTTCTCCGAGTTCCATCCTGATGCATTTGACTCCGCAGAGCTGGCCTTCGCCGTTGTTTACATATTCTGTAGGATTGGTCAGCCAATTGAAGATGATGCCCTCTTCTACAGCATGGTGATATTCTTCTATACGTGCAGGGAGCTCTTTAAGTGAACGCCTGTACACGACTGTCACTTCCTCTGCGCCAAGCCTCTTTGCAGAGCGTGCGGAGTCCATTGCAACGTTTCCTCCGCCTATGACAACTACCTTCTTTGATTTCTTTGCAGGTGTGTCATAATCGGGGAACTCGTATCCATGCATCAGGTTGATCCTTGTAAGATATTCGCTTGCAGAATAAACTCCGTTAAGCGTAGTGCCCGGAACTCCCTGGAAATGGGGTGCACCAGCACCTACAGCGATGTAAGCTGCATCAAATTCATCCATGA
>JAQVPO010000160.1 GCA_028702015.1 Synergistaceae bacterium
CTCACATTGTATCATGATAAGATTTTTCCCTTTGGCGGACGGAGTTTCGTTGACAGTTACCCTGTCTGAAAACCACGCACGTATTTCATCTATTTTATTCAGAGGGACTTGGTCAGTTTCAAAAGCCCTGACTGTAAGAGCTATAACATCCCCCCAATGGAAAGAGGCAGCACTGACCCATGCACAGACGGAAAGGCGATCATACATAGCGTTTATGATATTCGGTCTATGTTCCTTTAGCCTATAACCGGCAACACACTGTGCCAAAACAGCGAAAAATAGTATCAGAAGCGAAATCCCTATTCTTTTCTTCGTCAAAGGCTCAAAGCATAACGATATCCGTTTCTTTTTAAGCAGCAAAACAGCAATAGGTATATCGGCAAAAATCAGAAAATCCCAGACCTTAAGAAGCGACCATATGGATTTAGTTATCAGTCCGGTCTGAGGAAGAAGAAGTACATCGTGGAATATAAATATATCTGAGTAATACCTTATAAAGAGTATATCTGTGAGAACAAGTATCGAAAAAAGAATACTAATTATCAGCAGACCCCTTCCCCTGTATTTTACCGGAAGCAATGAAACCGGCACCAACACGGAAAGAATAGCCCCGAGGGAGGGAATGGCCACAGCAAGGGCCCTTAGTGTGTGTCTGACGGGATGTATTCTCAGGCTTCCAAAAGAGGGCCAGTTGAGGACGTCTGCTATCATGTAATCTACAGCCATAAATTTGATCCATATCAGCAGTGTCAGCAGCACCAGCACTCTCAGCTCTCTGTCGCGGCATTCCATTTCCTTTACCGGAAGCATACGCATTGTTTCAATCTTCCTTTACTAGCGCAGGGACAAGATCATGTTCGAGGATCATATCGCTGTACCTTAGATGTTTCTTAACTCCTTCAGCAAATGAAACATATTCAGAGTAATCAAGGACCCTGCCGTCTGACATTTCTATTGCCCTTTCTGAAGAGGGATCTACAAAGACATTATCTGTAATGAATGAGCCATTCCTGAATATTACGGGATTTCTCTTTCCTTTTTCTAAAAGGCTGGCGCCAAATCCAATTTTAAATTTAAACCCCATAAGATCAGCAATAGTCTCAGGAAGATCTATCAGACCTGCTGGAACAGCATTTTCACCTGATTTGGAAGGCACGCCTGGTATTCTGATCACCAGAGGTATACGCTGTATGTTTTTCCATTCCCAGTCATTTTTCAAGTCCCTGCCCAAAAGCTTTTCCAGACTGGCTCTGTCCCAGTTTGGAATTGCCGTGTGGTCGCCGTACAATACAATTACAGAGGAATCCAGAAGTCCATTTATTCTTAGTTCTTCGATAAAAATTCCGAACTTATCGTCAAAATACTTCATTGACGTAAGATAATTGCCCATCAGGCTTCCCTCATACGGGGACGTGTTTAGTTCCGTATCCTTAAAAATACCCTCAAAATTATACGGATAATGGCTTGTAAGTGTTATAAGGAAAGCATAGAAAGGCCTTGGGGTTTTATTGAGAATCTTGACTGTCTGTCTGAAAAAACTGGCATCACTCAGTCCCATTCCAATGCTTTCATCGACAACAAAGTCATTTTTGCTGATAAAACGGCTGAAACCCATTGAGGGATACATCCTGTTCCTGTTCCAGAATCCAGGTCTGTCACCGTGAAGCGCCAATGATGTATATCCTTTGTTCGTCAGGATTTTAGGCAGTGCCTCATAACTGTTTCCTGCGAATCTGGTATAAGCTACACCTGTTGCAGACGGATAGAGTCCGGTATTGACTAGGAATTCCGCATCTGAGCTGTTTCCTGAGGCGGTCTGGTTGTATATTCTGCTGAAATATTCTGATCCTTTAATGAATCTGTTAAGGTTGGGGGTCACTTCCGCTCCGTTGATTCGAAGGCCTATTACAAATTGCTGAAGTGATTCAACCTGAATTATGATCAGGTTTTTATCCTTAGCAATACCGCTGAGGTCAACATATGATGACATGTTTGCTCTTTCATCAAAAAAATTTTTTATTTCTGATATCTGAGCATCAGAAAGTTTCTCTCTAAAAAGAAAATGCCCTGCCGCATTTTTTAAATCCGCGAGATGATATGTCAGGACTCCTATATTATTGCATACAGCAGGCCTGTCCCACATAGAGCTCAAGACTCCCGGCACTTTTTTATCATAAGACCAGAACCTGAAGAAAACTGCAGATGCTCCTGCAATAAGCAGCAGCATAGATATGCAGACTCTTTTAATCCCAGTTTTTTTAAAAAAGGGCGTTGCTCTGAATTTACCTGAGATGTATATAAAAAATATAAAGAGCGGGATATCTGCAAAATAAAGAAAATCAGAGGGATGTATAAGGGCTATCACAGAATCGGCAATCTCGCCCACCTGGGCAGAAAGCCCGATGTTCATAAATGTAAACATATCGGAATAATAACGAAGATGCAGTATATCTGTAACAGCAAGCAGCGAAAACCCAAAATCTGCCAGGAGGGCAACAAAAGCCCTGGCCTTCCTCCAGAACAAAGAAACCGCAACAGTCAGACAGAGTACTATGCCTGCAGATGAAGCTGCAGATGCTATATACCTCGTTGCATGTCTGGAGACTTCACATTCAAGGAAATAAAACTTTATGAAAATTACAGCAAATAAGAGCAGAAAAAACAGCGGCTCCCTTCTGTCTACGTCTTTTTTTGCAAAATAATGTCTCTGTCCTGACAATTTCATACCACTAAAAACTCCTCTGCTATCTTCCATAAAGTGAGTTAAGTCTTTTAAAACGGATCGCTGTATCTGAATCTGCTCCTGTCAGCCCTTTAAAATCCGCCATGCCCATACGCCACAGCCAATTTCCCTTTGCCTTTCCCGGCACATTTATCCGCGAGCCGGATCCAAGCCCGAGTATATCCTGCATTGGAACTATTGCAAGCTTTGATGTTGATGAAAGTGCCATAAGAGTAAATATCTCTGAAACATTATCTTTATTGACATCGCGATTTGTATATTCAGAAAGCAGAGACCTGGAGATTTCATCCGTTTCACACTCCCACCAGCCCCTGACAGTATTGTTGTCATGAGTGCCCGTATAAACTACAGACGCAGGAATGTGATTATGGGGGGCGTATGGGTTTGATCCCGGGTCGTCACCAAAAGCGAATAGCAGTACTTTCATTCCGGGAAGTCCAAATTCCTTCATAATCCCTCTGACGTCATCCGTAATTATGCCAAGGTCCTCCGCTATAAGAGGCAATTCATCTATTCCTTCTTCTCGGAGCTGTTTACACAAAGCTCCAAGAAGCTCTCTTCCTGGAGTCTCCTTCCACTCTCCGTTTTCAGCTGTTTCTTCTCCAGCTGGCACAGTCCAGCATGCAGAGAACCCTCTAAAGTGATCTATCCTTATAAGGTCAAAATGTTCGAGTGCCTTTCTGAATCTGGATATCCACCATCTGAAACCGTCTCTTCGCAGAATCTCCCAGTTATAAAGCGGATTTCCCCATTTCTGTCCGCTTGAGCTGAAATAGTCAGGCGGAACTCCTGCAACTTTATTCGGAGACCCTTGACAGTCAAGATCGAAATATTCCTGATTTGACCATACATCTGAGCTGTCAAAAGCCACAAACATAGGAACATCTCCCATTAATCTGACGTCTCTTGCCATGCAGTAATGATGAAAGGCTTTCCACTGCCTGTCAAAAATGAACTGCTCAAAGCAAACGCGTTCCATTTCCTCTTTTTTATCTTTTTGGGAAAGATAGTTTTCCAGGGTATTTTTATTCCTCTGGAGAAACTCTTTCGGCCATTTGTTCCACGGCAGTCCCTTAAGATCTTTTTTCAGCAGCGTGAATAGTGCATGATCGTGGAGCCAGTATTTTTCTCTTTCAACAAAAACACTGTATTCGTCCGACATGGCCCTATATCTGTCCGGTTCATTTTTAAAGCGCTGCCAGGAAATTCTCAGCAAATTTTCGAGCAGTTCGGATGAATAACCATAATCAGAGAGGCATTCAGATCCTCTGTAATGATAT